>CAZACC010000015.1:0-30225 GCA_964483545.1 uncultured Lachnospiraceae bacterium | reverse complement strand
TGGTCTTAACATAGACTGGTCAGGCTTTGCAACTTTGTCCAAAATGGACATGCAAAAATGTCCAAAAATATTTTGCAACTTTGTCCAAAAAGTGCTTGCAAAAAACATGGTAGTATCATTTTAATCATTTCTATATTTTTTATCCACATTTGCTGAATGCGTGCTACTATTGAATTTGAACCAGTAGAAGATAACATTTTCATATGGAAATCGTAGTCTTTATCAATTATTTCATTCAGTTTAAGAGCGAAGTTATATGGAGTTATTGTTCCTTTACTAATCAGTGGGGCTACAGTTTGCAAAAGTTCTGTAAATATATCTGAGATCATGTCATCTGTTAGCTCTTCGATCGAGTGATAATGTAGATAATATGTTTTTCTATTAATATTACAGGATGTTGCTACCATTGTTACTGTGATTTCAGATAGATCATTGTTTAGTAGAAGATTACGAAAGCACTGTTTGATTTTAACATGAGTTTTATCAAATTGTTCTTGCTTTTTTGTCATGATTTTCCTTTCGAATGCTACACACTTTTTCAAATATTGGGTATTGTTATTAGTCTATGCGCTTATTATACTAAAAAAGAAAACACGCCACAAGTGTGTAGCGTTTAAAATAGGAGGTAATGACATGAATTCTTTAATTAAAAATACAAAATATGGTAAAGTCAAAGGTGTTGAATCAAATGGTATTAACATGTGGTTGGGAGTACCATATGCAAAGCCTCCAGTAGGTGAACTCAGATTTAAACGTGCAAGAGAGCTAGAACCTTGGAATGGTATAAAAAAATGTGAAAAGATGACAGATGGTCCAGTACAATTTGCTACGGGTGCTATGAAAAAGATGACAAATGAAAAGCATCCAAAGAGTGAGGATTGTCTGTATTTGAATATTAAAGCGCCTAAAAATGCAGATAAGGCTCCAGTATTTGTCTGGATTTATGGTGGCGCAAATTCAATAGGAGAAGCATCTACGCCAGAATATTATACAGATGCATTTTGCAGAGATGGAATCATAGGCATATCATTTAATTACCGTGTAGGAGCATTGGGATTTTATGATTTTTCAAGACTTGATAGCAGATTTGAATCTAATTGTGCTGCATCAGACATGATCGCCGCGATGAGATGGGTTCATGAAAATATTGCTGAGTTTGGCGGTAATCCAGAAAATGTGACAATCTGTGGTGAATCAGCTGGAGGAACAGCTGTGTATACGCTTCTTTCAGCACCTTCTGCAAAAGGAACATTTCAAAAAGCAATTGCACAAAGTGGACTTGCAGATAATATTACTGGGTATGAAACGCACAGATTAAATAATAAGTTGTTCTTAGGACATCTGGGAATAGAAGAAAGTGATATCAGTAATTTGCTCACGATGCCGGTTGAAGAGATGATTGAAGCGGGAGGATATGTGCTTGCGCATAATAACATTGAGTACCCAGGAATTCTTATTACAGCATCTGTTATCGATGATCTCATTCCATGGACACCCTGGGAAGCGATGGAGAATGGTAATGCAGATGGAGTGAAATGTATATTTGGAACTTGTAGAGATGAAGGCAAGCTCTTTTATATGATTAAAATGACACCAACCTCATGGAAACAGGTTGCAAAGATGCTGGAGCTTAACGGAATGTCTGATAAATTGCTGGACATAAAAGCACTTTATGCTGGCATGTCTGAAAAAGAGGCAATGCAGAGTTTGGGCAGAGATCGAATGTTCTGGGCAGACAGTATTAGCTGCACGATTGCACAGTCAAAGAATAATGATACTTATAGTTACAGATATGATTTTGAACCTTTTTTGACAAAACTGCTAGGTTTACGTGCCACACATGGAATAGATGTCTGTAGTGGGCTTGATACGTGGAAAGGTGGCATGAGTATCTTGAATTTTTTTACTTCTAAACGACGTCTTAAAAAGATTCATAAGGACATGCATGGGTCTTTTGTGAATTTTTGTAGGAGTGGGAAACCAGGAGTTATTGATGGCGTAAAGTGGGAACAATATACGGAACAAAATAAATTCACGTTCGTTTACAATGATAAGTGCAGTAAGATTTACAATCCCAACGAAAAAGAGTATTTCTTTTGGAAAGATATTCGTTTATATAGCAAGGAATAAGTAACACAAAGTAACACGTGTCTTAATTTTGACCATTGTTAAGTTATTGCTAATTTGTTATAATACATTCGTGTATATAAATCAACACGTGTTACTTAAAAAGAAAGAGAGGAGATCTCAAAATGTCAGCAAAAAGAATTGAAAAAGATGCAGTGTTTTATGAAGTGCTATCAGAAATTTGCATGAGCTCAAGAATTACAGAATCAGAGAAATATATTCAACACGGAAATACTTCTGTATTTATGCATAGTATAGCTGTTGCATATTATAGCCATAGGATTGCACTAGCATTTAAACTCTCTATAGATGAAAGAAAATTAATTCGTGGGGCTTTGCTTCATGATTATTTTTTATACGATTGGCATAAGAAAGATAGAAAGCACTCTTTGCACGGGTTTCGACATCCTTATATTGCATGGGAAAATGCTAATAGAGACATGACGCTTAGTAATATAGAAAAAGATATTATTGTAAAGCATATGTTTCCACTAACTTGTATACCGCCACGTTATTGGGAAAGTATAATAGTTTGTGTAATTGACAAGGTATGTTCCATTATTGAAATTTTTTATTTAAATTTAATTTTCAATTTATATGACATCAAGTTGAAAAAAATAGCTTTATGTGAGGCAAATCAATAACTACTTCGATTAAGAATTAAGAAAGGAATATCCGTGAGTTGGAATTTAAACTTCGACTTTCGGATTTTTTATGTTGTTCAAGAACCGAACATATCCATGGTTGCCATTTCTGGCATGTTTTTTGATGCTATCTGAACTACTACTATGAAATTATATAAAAACCAGAGAAAAAACCAGAGAAAACAAGGAGGTCATTGAAAAATACGATCGCACATGCTATGATAAATTACTAGATGCATGCTTGACTATTATCTCTGAATTAGAGGAATAGTATGTAAGGGCGGACGACTTAAAATGAAAGAAGAAACAATCATTTTTGGAGGCCAACAAATGAGAAGAAAAGATAGAGAGGTAACAGATATTAGTGATATTTTAAGAATTGTGGAGGAAGCGAAAATACTTCACCTTGGATTATTTGATTCTGATTATCCATATATTGTCCCTCTTCATTACGGATATGAGTATTTGGATGGCAAACTTATTTTTTATATGCACTGTGCAAAAGAGGGCTATAAGCTTGATTTAATAAAAAAAGTACCGAAAGTTTGTGTTGAATTAGAATGCAACGTCAACTTGGTTTCTGGTGGTGAAAGTCCTTGTAGTTACAGTTCAACTTTTGCATCAGTGATTGCAAGAGGTGCTGCCACAATCGTAGACAGTGAGCAAGAAAAGATACATGGGCTAAATTTGCTAATGAAGAATCAGACAGGACAAGAGTTTGCAATTGATGGAAATATGGTAAAATCAGTTGTGGTGATCAAAATGATATCTGATTTATTGACTGCAAAAGCAAGAATTGTATAGGGAAGGAATGAACAAATCAATGAATATCAAGGAACAGGCAAGAAAACTCAAGGAAGACAGCATCAGAATGGCAATTCTTTCATCGGATACCAGAAATAATGCTTTGATGGCAGTAGCGACAGCACTGGAGAAGAAGAAAGCTGTTATTATGGAAGCAAATCAGCAGGATCTCAAGGCTGCCGAGGCAGATCGTGTTGCTGAGCCGATTCTGAAAAGATTGAAGTTCGATGAGAGCAAACTGCAGGGAGTGATTGAGGGTATTTATCAACTGATAGAGCTGCCAGATCCTTTGTTTCAGATTCAGTTATCCAGAGAACTGGATGAGGGACTGACGCTTTACAGAGAGACCTGTTCCATCGGTGTGATTGGAGTGATATTTGAATCTAGACCAGATGCGCTCGTGCAGATTGCAACGCTATGCTTAAAGAGCGGAAACTGCGCCATTTTAAAGGGTGGTAGTGAGGCAATGCAGACAAATCGTGTTCTATTTGAAACGATCTATCATGCAGCCGTGGAGGCAGGACTTCCAGAGGGGTGTATGGCACAGGCAGAGATGCGTTCTCAGATCGATGAGCTTTTGGAGTGTGATGATTCCGTGGACCTACTGATTCCAAGAGGATCAAATGCTTTTGTACGATATATTATGGATCATACAAAAATACCTGTGATGGGACATGCAGATGGCATCTGCCATGTGTATGCCGATCAGGATCTTGACCTGAAAAAGGCTGTACCAATCATTGTTGACTCTAAAACTCAGTATGTTGCAGTGTGTAATGCTACGGAAACTTTGCTTGTACATAGGAAAGCAGCAAAGGAATTGCTGTCTGAATTGGCCAAGGCATTTGCGCAAAAGAATGTCGAGATCAGGGGAACTAAAGAGGTACAGGATATCATTCAATGTGCATATGCAGATGAGCAGGATTTCAAGACAGAATATCTTGACTATATTATATCTGTAAAGCTAGTAGGCAGCTTGGAGGAGGCCACAGAGCATATCAATCGTTACGGCTCTCATCATACTGATAGTATCATTACCGAGAACAAAGAAACTGCTAAGAGATTTATGCAGCTAGTTGACTCGGCTGGTGTTTACTGCAATTGTTCTACTAGATTTTCAGATGGCTTCAAATATGGCTTTGGCGCAGAGGTCGGCGTCAGCACAGGCAAGCTGCATGCGAGAGGACCGGTGGGTCTGGAGGGTCTGGTGACCTATAAATATAAACTGTTTGGTGATGGTCATATCGTGGCTGATTATGCAGAAGGAAACAAACAGTTCCATTTTCATGATCTTTGATATCGAAGAACGGAGAAATGTCATATTATGACAAATAATTATGATAATATTGTATTAATTGGTATGCCTGGTGCTGGCAAAAGTACAATTGGCGTTGTATTGGCGAAAAAGATCGGATATGAATTTCTTGATTCTGATCTTTTGATACAGAAGCGGACGGGAAAAAGGCTACAGGAGCTAATCCGAGAGAAAGGGATTGATGGTTTTAATGCTTTGGAAGACAAAATAAATGCATCGATCAATGTCAGGCAGCACGTGATAGCCACTGGAGGAAGTGCTGTTTATGGAGAATGTGCCATGCAGCATTTTGGAGATATGGGTCTGATCATTTATTTGAAACTATCGTTTGGAGCTGTACAGAGACGACTTGGCAACCTGAAAGACAGGGGTGTTTCCATGAGAGTGGATCAAACATTGTCTGATTTATATGAGGAAAGAACACCGTTGTATGAAAAATATGCAGATGTTACAATTGATTGTGAACATCTAGAACTTCGGGAAGTAGTAGACAGGATATACAAAGAACTGGATTATGAAAAAGGAGACTGAGGGCAGTTATGAGAGTGAATGTGTTACTGTTTGATGATTTTGAAACATTGGATGCTTTCGGACCTGTAGAGATACTTGGGAAGATAGAGGATTATGAACTCCATTATGGTTCGCTGTATGGAGGCGAGATTATTAGTGCACAGGATACGCGTATTGTGACAGAAAGGATTGATCTGGTTAATACAGATGGAATATTAGTAGTTCCAGGAGGAAAAGGAACCAGAACATACGTAGACAATGGAGCATTTCTTGCCAGTTTGAAAATGGCAGCAGAGCAGGCTGCATACTGCCTGTCTATCTGTACTGGATCAGCATTGTTAGCCAGAACTGGACTATTGGACGGGAAAGAGGCCACAACAAATAAAAGCGCATTTGACTGGGTGAGATCTGTTGGCGAACATGTACAGTGGAAGGAAAAAGCCAGATGGGTTGCAGACGGAAAGTACTATACATCATCAGGAGTATCTGCAGGCATTGATATGACGCTAGGCTTTGTGAGAGACAGGTTTGGCGAAGAAAAAGCAAGGGAAATAGCCAATCATATTGAATATATATGGAACAGTGACTGCGAAAATGACCTTTTCTGCAGATGCTAAAACAAAAGATGGTCAAACGAGGAGGGCAAAGGCGTGAATAGCGGTAAGACATTTAAGGAGCGGTATCTGGCTGGAGAGGTTGAGTTTGAGGAAATTGATGATTATTCACATCAATGGGGTATAAGTGATGAAACCTGTACTTTGCGTGAGTATCTGGGGTTGAATGCGGATGAAGAGGATATCTGGATCAGTGTCAGTGACGAAGCATTACAGGAGATGCTGGATCAGCAAAAGAAATAAGCAGAATCATTCATTGAGAAATGGAGAAAACAAAATGAACATTTCGGTTTTTGCTTCACATGGCGGTTCAGACATGCAGGCAATCATAGATGGCTGTAAAGCAGGAAAAATCAATGGAAAAGTAGTTGCTATGATTACAAACAATATAGATTCCATGGCCTATGAGCGCGCTGGAATAGAGGGAATAGATCGTTACTGCTTGAATCACAGGGATATTCCTGATGCAGAGGAATTGGAGAAAAGGATGCTGGCGGTCTTGGACAGTCATCATACAGATTTGATATTTTTGGCAGGCTATATGAGAAAGTTGGGGGACTCTATCCTGCATCAATATCAGAATAGGGTATTTAATATTCACCCTGCGCTGCTTCCGAAATATGGAGGCAAGGGTATGTATGGCATACACGTTCATCAGGCAGTGATTGCAGCTGGGGAGAAGGTATCTGGTGTCACCATCCATCGCGTGAATGAGCAGTATGACAGCGGTGACATTGTAGCACAGGCTGAGGTGCCTGTTACAGATGGTGATACAGCAGAAATATTGGCTGCCCGTGTACTGAAAAGAGAACATGAATTTCTGGTGGAAGTAATCAGTGATTTGGCTGATGGGAAGATAGCGTTAGGATGATCTATTTTTGATACATCATACGAAACTCGGTAGGTGTACAGTTTTTACAGATTTTAAACATCCGGATAAAGGATGAAATTGAATTAAAACCTGATAGCAGAGCCACCTCAGTGACAGAGATATCGGGATTAATCAGAAGTTTTTCTGCATACATGATTCTGCGTAGGTTTAAATATTTATAGAAAGAAACACTGGTATATTGCTTGAATAGGCGCGAAAAGTGGTACTTGCTGAAACCTGCTCTTTTTGAAATCTCATCCAGAGTCAGGTTATCTGCACAGTGTTTATTAATATAGTCACAAACATTCATAAATTTCTCCATATATTCCTGCTGTTTGGATTGACTGGATTCAAACTTGTCAGATTCAACAGCACGAGTCCTTCCTATGAGAACTAGGATCCGAATTAATTTCGAATAGATGGATGCATCGCTCATGATGGCATTTCCGTTATATTCATCTAATATTTCCATCAAAAGAGTACTGATTGTTTCATGAATCTGAGGGCAATCCTCTGGTGTAATTAGAGTAACTGGAGAGGTAAGGTAAACGGCAGATTCACATTCTTTAATTGCATTTAATAGCGTAATGTCTGCTTGAAATATCAGTCGGCGGCCGGCGGTCGAGGGTGAATACAAAGCATGTAGTGTACCTGGTGCTATGAGTAGTATATCACCTGTTTTCAAGTCAAATGTCTTATTATTACATATTGCTTGATAGGTATTCTCCAAAGGCATCAGAAGTTCTATCGGAGTATGCCAGTGGGTAGGGTAACTCTCAATTTCTCTGTTATCATATAACATAATAGTGGAATCGTTCGAAAACAAAACAGTTTCGTGTATCCCATTCAGTGATTCAATCATATCTGACACCTCCTTTGCTTCTTTTCAAGAAATAATCATAACAATTAATCGGATACCTGTCAATTTTTTTGGTACGAAATATTGCGATTTGAATAGCTATAAAAGGTCAATTGTTTGTTAAAAAGTACAATAAAGTAAACGATTACGTTTCAATTTGCCCATTTTTTTGTTACAAATTCACTAAAAATACTCAAAAAAAGAAATAAAATTCGAAATATTTTAAGTAATTTCAGCAAGGTACAATAGC
This sequence comes from uncultured Lachnospiraceae bacterium, assembly GCA_964483545.1. Classification (GTDB taxonomy): domain Bacteria; phylum Bacillota; class Clostridia; order Lachnospirales; family Lachnospiraceae; genus JAAYYM01. The sequence continues at coordinate 22,231 of CAZACC010000015.1, read as the reverse complement.
AATAATTGATACCCATATAGCAATTATTAGGAAGATAAAAGAAGCAACTTTTGATATGCTGATAGCGTAACAAATATACCAAATTTGGAAGGGAGAATTAAACATGAAAAAGAAGTTACTAAGTATTTTACTCAGCGCAGCAATGACAGCAACATTGCTTGCAGGATGTGGCTCCTCAGCAGCTCCAGCAGAGGCACCGGCAGCAGAGGAAGCAACTGCGGAAGAGGCAGCACCTGCTGATGACGCAGCAGTAGAGGAAGCACCAGACGCAGCAGCTACGGGAGACAATGTTATTAATTTGTATTCATTTACAGATGAAGTACCGAAGATGGTTGACAAGTTCATTGAGACACATCCTGACTTTGGCTATACTGTAAATTCAACAATCGTAGCAACAACAGATGGCGCTTATCAGCCAGCACTTGACCAAGCACTCGCATCAGGTGGAGCAGAAGCTCCGGATATGTACTGTGCAGAGGCAGCTTTTGTTCTGAAGTATACACAGGGTGATGCAGCTCAGTTTGCAGCTCCTTATGAAGATCTTGGAATTGATGTTGCTAAAGAAGTTAAAGATGCAGATATCGCTCAGTACACTGTTGATATTGGAACAAATCCAGATGGTAAACTCGTTGCTCTTGGATACCAAGCTACAGGCGGCGCTTTCATCTATCGTCGCTCAATCGCTAAAGATGTATTCGGAACAGATGATCCTGCAGAAATCGGCAAGAAGCTCGGTGCAGGAACTGATAGTTGGGACAATTTCTTTACAGCTGCAAAGGATTTAAAGGCTAAGGGTTATGGTATTGTTTCGGGTGATGGAGATATCTGGCATGCAGTTGAGAACAGTTCGGATAAGGGCTGGATCGTGGATGGCGCTCTGAACATTGATCCTAATAGAGAGAAATTCATGGATTTATCTAAACAATTAATGGACAATGGGTATCACAATGATACACAGGATTGGCAGGATGCTTGGTTCGCTGATATGAAGGGTGAAGGCACTCAGGAAATCTTTGGTTTCTTCGGACCTGCTTGGCTGATCAACTACACATTAGCACCTAACTGCGGCGGAGAAGCTGTTGGCGAAGGTACATATGGTGATTGGGCAATCTGTGAGCCTCCTATCGGATTCTTCTGGGGCGGTACATGGTTACTTGCCAGCAAAGATTCACCTAAGAAAGAAGCAGTTGGACAGATTATCGATTGGATTACTTTGAACAGCACAAAAGATGGTCTTCAGTATATGTGGGCTAACGGAACATTCAACGGCGAAGGCGGAACAAAAGACTGCGTTGCCAGCGGTACTGTAATGGCAATGTCTGATGGTTCACTTGACTTCTTAGGCGGACAGAATATGTTCGATGTATTCGTACCTGCTAATCAGTATGCAAACGGAACAAATCTTACACAGTATGATGAGACAATCAACCAGTACTGGAGAGATGCAGTTCGTGAGTACACATCTGGAAATAAGGACAGAGAGACAGCAATTGCTGACTTCAAGTCAAACGTTGGCGACAACCTAGATGTTACTGTTGATTAATCAAATTCAATAAGTGAATTTAAGATATGGGCGGTGGAGCTATCTGCCGCCCATGTTTAAAATTCCGGAATATGGAGGCAGGAATGAAACGAAAAAAAGTAAGCTACGCAAAATACGGATACTTTTTCTGTATCCCTTTTGTATTAGCATTTCTTATTTTCTCATTATATCCAATCATTTACACAATGCTTATTGGATTTACTGATTTAAAAGGTCTTGGAACTACCGAAATTCATTTTTTGAAGGAAGATCTATTTAAAAATTTCAAAACCATTTTGGGAAACAATTCTTTCCAGATTGCATTTAAAAATACATGGAAGATGTGGATTATAAACTTTATTCCACAGATCGTATTGGCTTTGCTTCTTGCAGCGTGGTTTACGGATACAAGAAGTAAAATCAAAGGTCAGGGGTTTTTTAAGGTTGTCTTCTATTTACCAAATATTATCACAGCCGCTACAGTCGCTATTTTGTTTGCAGCGTTCTTTGGACATCCGATGGGACCTGTCAATGATATTTTCATGTCCTTGGGATGGTCTGATCAACCAATCTATTTTTTAAGAAACAAAGCAGTTGCGCAGGGGATTATAGAATTTATCCAATTCTGGCAGTGGTATGGCTATACGATGATTGTTTTGATCTCAGGTATATTAGGTATCAGCCCTGAAATCTTTGAAGCAGCCGAGGTAGATGGTGCAAATCGTATACAGACATTTTTCTATGTGACAATTCCAAATTTAAAGACAATTCTGCTGTTTTCTTTGGTTACAAGCTTGATTGGTGGACTGCAGATGTTTGATATACCACAGTTGTTCATTTCGAAACAGGGACCAGACAATGCTACGCTGACTACAAGTGTATTTATATATAATCAGGCATTTAGTGGCAGCTACTTATATAATCGTGCAGCAGCAGCGAGTGTTATTATGTTCCTGATCATATGCGCTGCTTCAGCGTGTCTATTTATAACATTACGAGATAATGAGGAAATCCAATTGCATAAATTGATGAAGCAACAAGAGAAAGAATATCGATTTGCACTCAGAGCAGCACGAAAGGAGGGAAAAGTTAAATGAAAACAAATACAAAAAAACGTTCATCCACCATATATATGATTGTTGTCTATGCGGTTTGTATTTTCCTAACACTGCTAAGCTTGTTTCCGTTTATAATCATGATTGTAAACTCAACAAGATCCACAACACAGATACAACAGCATGCAGTTTCATTGATTCCCTCGGTGTATCTGTTGAAAAATATGGCTATCTTGTTAGGTAAAAGTTTTAATCCCTTGAGAGGGTTTTTGAATTCTGTCATCATCTCTACAGGGGCTACAGTATGTGCAGTTTACTTTTCAACGCTTACAGCATATGGTCTAGTAGTATATACATGGAGAATGAAAAGACCATTTTTCAGTTTTGTCATGGCGATTATGATGATTCCTTCACAGGTTACCATGATTGGTTTTTACCAGATGGTATACAAGATGCATCTGACCAACAATATGCTGATGCTTATCTTGCCTGCGATTGCATCTCCTGCAATGGTATTTTTTATGCGTCAGTATATGATCCCTGCATTATCATTAGAGATTATTCAATCAGCCAGAATAGACGGAGCCAAAGAGTTTTTCATCTTTAACAGGATTGCACTTCCGATTATGAAGCCAGCGATTGCAACACAGGCTATTTTTGCATTTGTAACGAACTGGAACAACTTGTTTACCCCGTTAGTCCTACTGACAGATAATAAAAACTATACGATGCCTATCATGGTCAGTTTGCTGAAGGGCGATATTTATAAAACAGAGTATGGTTCTATTTATCTAGGTTTAACTCTGACAGTGTTACCTTTGATTGCGGTATATCTGTTCCTGTCCAAGTATATTATTGCAGGCGTAGCATTGGGTAGTGTCAAGGGATAATAGTGTATGAAAGGAATTGAAATGATTAATAGTGGGCAACGAAAACAGGCAAAAAAACAAGCCAGAGAACTGGTGGCACAGATGTCTCTAGAAGAGAAGGCATCTCAGCTAAAATACAATGCACCAGCAATTAAAAGGCTGGACGTTCCTGCTTATAACTGGTGGAACGAAGCTCTCCATGGAGTAGCAAGAGCAGGTACAGCAACCATGTTTCCGCAGGCAATTGCTATGGCCGCAGTATTTGATGATGTGCTTTTAAAAGAAACGGCAGATGTGATTTCGACAGAGGCTAGAGCAAAATACAATGCTTTTGTTTCAGAGAATGATAGGGGTATTTATAAGGGCTTGACGGAATGGTCTCCTAATGTAAATATCTTTCGTGATCCGCGCTGGGGCAGAGGTCACGAGACATATGGAGAAGATCCATATCTGACTTCAAGACTTGGAGTTGCCTTTATTGAGGGCCTGCAAGGAGATGGAGAACATCTAAAGACAGCGGCATGTGCCAAACATTTTGCGGTGCACTCGGGACCTGAAGCAGTCCGGCATGAGTTTAATGCCAAGGCATCAAAAAAAGATATGTGGGAAACATATCTGCCAGCATTTGAAGCATGTGTAAAAGAAGCAAATGTAGAGGCTGTTATGGGTGCCTATAACAGAGTCAATGGAGAGGTATGCTGCGGCAGCAAAACTCTGATTCAGGACATATTACGTGGTGACTGGAAATTTGAAGGTCATTATGTATCTGACTGCTGGGCCATCAAGGATTTTCATGAGCATCATATGGTTACAAAGACGGCGTCGGAGTCAGCAGCACTTGCATTAAAAACCGGTTGTGACATGAACTGTGGCAACACTTATCTTCATGTAGTAAAAGCCTATCAGGAAGGACTAATCACAGAGGAGATTATCACTCGTTCAGCCGAAAGGCTTTTTACAACGCGATATCTACTAGGTATGTTTGGGGGCAGCGAGTATGATCAGATTCCATATGAAGAAGTAGAAAGTAAAGCACATAGAGAACTGGCTGTACAGATGGCTGAGAAATCCGTAGTTTTATTAAAAAACACAGGAACTTTGCCTATACAAAAGGAACAGATTAAGAAAATAGCAGTCATAGGACCAAATGCAAACAGCAGGAGTGCTTTGATTGGTAATTATCATGGAACCTCCTCACATTATGTGACTGTACTGAGAGGTATACAGGAGGCTGTCGGAGAAGAGATTCGAGTTCATTATGCACAAGGATCCCACTTATCCCAAAATCGAGAAGAAGCATTGGCAGATCCAGACGATCGGTTGGCTGAGGCAGTGATTATCACGAAAGAAAGCGATATTGCAGTCGTATGTTTAGGTCTTGATGAGACACTTGAGGGCGAGGAAGGCGACGAAGGAAATGCCTATGTATCAGGCGATAAAAGCAATCTGAGACTGCCTGAATCGCAGCAGAGACTGTTGGAGAGGCTGGCGGAGGTCGGAAAACCAATTATATTGGTTATGATGACAGGAAGCGCTATGGATCTTGATTTTGCCAAGACGCATCCGAATGTGAAAGCCATACTACAGGCATGGTATCCAGGCGCAGAGGGAGGTAGAGCTGTTGCCAATATCCTATTTGGCAAGGTATCTCCATCTGGGAAGCTGCCAGTGACATTTTATCATTCTATAGAGGAGTTGCCTGCATTTGAGGACTATTCCATGAAGGGCAGAACCTATCGCTATATGGAGTGTCCGGCACAATATCCGTTTGGATATGGATTGACCTACAGTAAGGTTACATTGTCTAATGCAAAGGTTCAAATTCCGGCAGAGGTAAAAATAGGTCAGCCAGTCTCTGTAATCAAAAAGCTCAAAGCCGATGTAAGCATAGACATTAGTAATATTGGTGATTACGATACGGACGAAGTAATAGAACTATATATTAAAAATCATGAGTCTGAGTATGCAGTTAAAAACTATAGTTTATGTGGTTTTAAAAGAGTTCATCTCAGTAAAGGCGAGATGAGAACGGTTCAGCTGCAGATATCATGTGGGATGTTCCTATCTGTCAATGAAGAAGGAAAGTCTATTCTGGACAGTTCACTCTTTACACTCTATGCGGGAGTCAGTCAGCCAGATGAAGTCAGCGTAAAGCTTGGTGGTGTCGAACCGATTGCAACACAGATTAACTTATATTCAAAAACCCTTTGAAGAAATTCAAAGGGTTTTCTCTTGGAAATTCACTCTTGGAATTTGTAAATATGTAATGGAACAGCAAAAATTTGAGAATAAATAAGATTCGATTGACAAAAATTATGTGGGAGATTATTATAACTGAATATTCTCGTTTTCATAAGCTTTTTGCAGTTCTCTTTCTGGACATAGATGATTTCAGGAAATTTAATAATCAATATGGCCATGATATAAGAGATGAAGTTTTAAAGAATATAGCTCAAAACATATCTAAAAACACTAGAAAGTCGGATCTATTTGGACGTTAGGGTGCTGATGCATGAATGTACAAAAGCAAAAAAAGGAAAAACTGGGTATCATCATTTGTATGTGAAATCAAATATCAGGGAGGAAGAATGAAAACATTAGATACCAATGACTGGCTGGTATTAAACAGCATAATTTATAAAATATATACGATTGCGCAGGAAGAAGAAATGCGTTACTCATTTCTGGAACAACTTAAGATGATCATAGATTTTGATGCAGCAGATTTTTATCTTGCTTCACAGGAGCAGGAAACGGGATTGGTAAATCCAGTAGCATATAATTGTGACTGTGTGTCTGGAGATTATGATGGTATGGATTATAGTAGGGGAATTCTCTATAGTGGTAGGAGCATGGTTTATCGTGAGACAGATATTATTGATGATGGAAAGCGAAAAGCCAGTGAATATTACCAGAAGGTTTATAAACCAAATAATTGGCATTATTCTATGCAGGTTATCCTAGCTAAGGATAAACAGTTTCTAGGGGTCATCACACTGTATCGTTCAATAGGAAAGGATAATTTTGAATATGATGATATTTTCCTTCTTGACATGCTTCGTGATCATTTATCTTTTCGTTTAAGCAAGGAACGTGATTATAAGCTAGAGAATCCTCATAAATGGACAGTTGCCCAAGCGGCAGAGGAATTTCATCTGACTAGACGCGAAGAAATGATTTTGCAGTGCATTATGGAAGGAAAAGAAAAAGAAGAGATTTGTGAGGAATTAGTTATCAGTATCAATACATTTAAAAAGCATTCCCTTAATATATACAAAAAACTTGAGGTAAACAGTAGGGTACAATTATTTAAGAAGATATTGGAAAAGAAGTAGATTAATATAACGATAATTAACCCAAAAGGAGCATGAAAATCACAAAAAAGGGTGATTGTATTTAAAAAGAGAATAGATTATAGTTTTCTATATTAAAAAGAAAACGAAAAAGAAGGCAACGAGGCTTGAACAGCTTTGTGGCCTTTTTTTAATAGAATTTTCCATAAATTACAGTTTATACGAAAGGGAATGGTAGATGTTATGAAAGAAATGATTATTATAATAAGGCCAGAAAAGCTTGAAACAGTAAAACGGATTATTGATGAGGCAGGAGTTGGTGGTATTTCCATTTCTAGTGTAATGGGATGCGGAATCTGTATTGCAAGGGGGGAAGGTGCCATGGTCGAAGACCTTGATGGCAACCAGTTTCTTGATTGGATCGGCGGTGTAGGTGTTTTGAATATTGGCTATTCAAGGGCAGAAGTGGTGGAAGCCGTTAAGGAACAGGCTGATAAATATTTTCACACAATTATCAATGTAATTACCCATGAGGGTTATATTCAGCTGGCAGAAAAGCTAAATAGTATAGTACCCGTAAGGGGTGAGGTGAAGAAGACCTATTTCGCCAACTCAGGTGCTGAGGCAGATGAAAACGCAATTAAAATTGCCAAGGCTTATACCAAAAGAGCAAATGTAATCTGTTTTTCAGGTGCGTTTCATGGCAGGACAAATCTGACCATGGCACTTACTGCAAAAAAGGCGTATTCTGTGGATATGGGGCCATTCCCAACAGGGATTTATCGTGCAGAGTATCCATATCTGTATCGGGCGCCCAAAGGCTATACAGAGGAAGAAGCAGTACAGTATTTTATAAATAAGCTATATCAATTGTTCGATGCGGAATCTTTGGCAAAAGATATTGCATGTATGATTATAGAACCTTTACAAGGAGAGGGTGGTTTCATCCCAGCCCCTTTAAGCAGGGTGAAAGCTGTCCGTAAAATCTGTGATGACAACGGTATTTTGATGATTGCTGATGAAGTACAGAGTGGATTTTGCAGGACAGGTAAAATGTTTGCTAGCTGCTATTGGGAAAAAGAGGGCGTACAACCAGATATCATTACCATGGCAAAATCCCTCGGCGGAGGTACTCCCATCAGTGCCATCTGTGGGCGGACAGAAGTTATGGACGCAGCACTTCCAGGAACGCTTGGAGGTACTTACTGTGGAAATCCTCTGGCGTGTGCGTCAGCACTTAAGGCGATTGAAATCTACGAAAAGGAAAATCTTGCAGAGCGTTCTATGGAAATTGGGAAAAAGATACGCACTGCTTATGAAGATTTTGCGGAAGAATTTTCAGTCATTGGAGATATTCGTGGACTTGGTGGCATGATAGGAGTAGAATTTGTAAAGAATAAAGAAACAAAGGAACCATTTCCAGAATTCGTCAGTTCAATGGTACAGAATGCAGTGCAGAGAGGACTTTTAATCGAAAATGCAGGTACTTACGGCAATGTAATTCGTTTTCTGGCACCCCTTGTTATCACAGAGGAACAGCTTGATGTAGGGATTGCTATTTTTAAGGAGTGCTTAAAAGTAACAACAGAACAGCTTTGTCAGTAGGGGCTTAACTATCAATCATGGAAGGAAGCAAAGAGATAAGATGGAGTTCGATTATTATTTACCGATAAATTTAAAGTTTGGTTCGGGAAGGGTGTCTGAAGTAGGAGAGATCCTAGTACAGTACGGAAAAAAGGTTCTGATTGTAACGGGAAGAAGCAGCACAAAGAAAACAGGACTTTTGGATAGGGTAATTGATTCTGTAAAAAAACAGGGATTAGAATGTGAAGTCTTTGACAAAGTGACAGAGAATCCTTTGACTACAACTGCTATTGAGGGTTCCCTTCTGGTTAAAGAAAGAGGATGTGATGTAGTGTTGGGTGTAGGTGGAGGTTCTGTTATGGACTGCTCCAAAGCAATTGCTTTTCTTGCAGTGAATGACGGTGATATTAATGACTATATTTTCAACAAAGAGGTAAGCTCTAAAGCCTTGCCCATCGTACTCATTCCTACTACCTGTGGTACAGGAAGTGAAGGAAATGGTTTCGCTGTCCTAACCAATCCGGAAACTGGGGACAAAAAATCTCTTAGGTGCAATGCCATCGTTGCAAAGGCATCTATTGTAGATCCAGAATGTATGATGACCATGTCAAAAGAAATTCTTGCATCAGTAGGATTTGATGCATTTTGCCATTGTATGGAAGCCTACCTCTCTAGGATACAGCAACCTATTGCCAATACCCTTGCATTGAGTGGTATGAAGATGATAGGGGAAAATCTTCTTCGCGCATATGAGGATCAAAGTGATCGGGAAGCTTTCAGTGCGTTAAGTCTTGCAAGTACCTATGGAGGGATGGTCATACACTCGGCGGGTGTTACTCTTCCCCATAGTATGGAACACCCAGCTAGCGGTCTTAAGAACATCGTGCATGGAAAAGGACTTGCGGCACTAACACCAGTCATCTGTGATGCATCTTATGAAACTTCTCTGGATAAGTATCAGAAGATTAGTAGAATACTAGGTGGAAACAGTGCAGCTCGATGTGGTGATAGCATCAGGTGCTTCTTGGAAAAATTGAATTTAAACCTTACGTTGTCAGAGCTTGGAATAGGACAAAAGGATATTCCGTGGATGGCAGAAAACTGTATGAAGGTATCAGCTGCAGGAGTCGCCAATCATCCAAAGGAGTTTACCAGAGAAGAAATTGAAGAACTCTATAGGAGGGCAATATAATACAGCCAAATAAAAATCATTGAAAAACAGCCAATATTACTCTTTTAGGTTTACTTTTAGGAAGAAATGCCTTAAAATCGTTACTGGGTATGAAAAATCAAATCGTAACAAGGAGGCAAATCATGAAATATTCATCATTACAAAAAGCAAGATATGAGTATACACCGAAACTTCCAGGAATGCTTAGAAATGGAATCGCAGAAATCGGCGTAAAAGAAGGTCGGGAAACACAGAGCGTGGCAGATCAAGAAAAGATCAAAGAACTTTTTCCTAATACATATGGTAAAAAAGAAATTATCTTTGAAAAAGGAAAAAATACATCTGAGACAAAAAAACAGGTTGTAGGTGTGATACTATCAGGTGGACAGGCACCAGGTGGACACAATGTAATTTGTGGACTTTATGATGCATTAAAAGCAACGAACAAAGAGAATGTTCTTTATGGATTTAAGAATGGTCCAATCGGATTGGTAGAAGATGATACTTTGATTTTCGATGACGAGTATATTAACGAATTTAGAAATACGGGCGGATTTGATATTATCGGTTCTGGCAGAACAAAACTTGAATCTAATGAACAATTTGCAATTGCTGCAGAAGTTTGTAAAAAACACGGCATCACAGCAATTGTTATCATTGGTGGAGATGATTCTAACACTAACGCTGCAGTTTTAGCAGAATATTTTGCAGCAAATAATACAGGGGTTCAGGTAATTGGTTGTCCTAAGACAATTGATGGTGACCTTAAAAATGAAGATATTGAATGCTCTTTTGGATTTGATACAGCAGCAAAGACATATAGTGAACTCATTGGGAATATTGAAAGAGATGCAAACTCTGCAAAGAAATACTGGCATTTTATCAAAGTAATGGGACGCTCTGCCTCTCATGTTGCTTTGGAATGTGCTTTAGAAACACAGCCTAATATATGCTTGATTTCTGAAGAAGTCGCAGAAAAGAAGATGTCACTTTCTCAAATTGCAGACTATATCGCAGATTCAGTTGAAAAAAGAGCAGCAAAGGGAATGAACTTTGGTGTTGCAGTGATTCCAGAAGGTGTTGTTGAATTTGTTCCAGAATTTTCCGCATTGATTAGTGAAATCAATGAAATGCTTGCAGGAAGTAAAGCAGATGAATTCAACGCAATGAAAACATGGGCAGAAAAATATGCGTTCATTGAAAAAGGACTTTCTAAAGAATCCTTAGATGTATTCTCTATTCTGCCACAAGGAATTCAGCAGCAGTTATTCTTAGAAAGAGATCCCCATGGTAACGTGCAGGTATCTTTGATCGAATCAGAAAAATTATTCTCCGCACTTGTTGCAGATAAATTAGAAGCACGCAAGAAAAATGGCACCTATACAGGAAAATTTGGTGCATTACATCACTTCTTTGGATATGAAGGAAGATGTGCATTCCCATCTAACTTTGACTCAGACTATTGCTATTCATTAGGATATAATGCATTTATGTTGATCCAATATGGTTACAATGGATACCTATCAAAAGTCTCCAATCTATCCAAAACAGCAAGCGAATGGGTTGCTGGAGGTATGCCAATTACAAAAATGATGAATATCGAAAGAAGACATGGTGAAGACAAACCTGTTATTAGAAAAGCGCTTGTAGAATTAGAAGGCAAGCCATTCAAATATTTTGAAGCAAACAGAGAACAATGGGCAGTAGAAACTTGCTTCGTGTATCCTGGTGCGATTCAATATTATGGACCAACAGAAGTTTGTGACATTACAACAAGAACTCTTGCACTTGAAAAGGAATAACATTTATATAAGGTAGAGAGCAGAACAATTCTTTTATTTAGGCATTTTTATTTAAAAGGGGTGGCGAGTAGAATAGATTTTGTAAGAACACGGTGGTATAAATGAAATTTCCATCTACATACAATGAAAAGCGATTGTTATTAAGGAGGAAGTTCATGAAGAGTATTAAAAAAATGACAAGAGTTGTGCTTATTATAATAGGAGTATTGTTGGGGGTCGTAGCACTAGGTCTTTTATACCTCACAATTCGCGAATACCGCCCCTCGGCTGTGGAGCCTGTATCAGGACATACGGAAGGAAAGGTGCTCGAAGAAGGAAATCAACTGAAGGTTATTACATATAATACGGGATATTCTTCTCTTGGAAGCACAGAAGATTTCTTCATGGATGGAGGGAAAAAAGTAAGACCTGACAATCAACGAGTGGTAGAAGAAAGTCTGCTTGGGAATGCAAACTTGATGAATGAGCAAAACGCAGATATTTATATTCTTCAAGAAGTTGATTTAAAGGCGAAACGCTCTTATGGAATCAACCAGATGAAATTTTTAGAAGATACACTTGGTATGAGTGGCATATTTGCATACAATTTCAAATGCGACTATATACCATTTCCGCTTCCAACAATCGGGCATGTAGAGGCAGGGTTATTGACCTTGACGGATTACGAAGTGAATCAATCATCAAGGATTGCGCTTGCAGAATCTTTTACTTGGCCACTCAAGACTTGTAATTTAAAGCGTGCTTTGCTTGAAACGAGAATTCCGATTGATGGAACCGAGAAAGAACTTGTCTTACTGAACCTTCACTTGGAAGCTTATGATAGTGGTGAGGGAAAGATCGCACAGAGTAAGATGCTTGCCTCTATTTTAGAAGAGGAATATCAAAAAGGAAATTATGTGATTGCAGGTGGAGATTTCAATCAGACTTTTGAAGGGAAAAAGTCATATCCCATTTTAGATCAAGAGCTTTGGATGCCTGGTATCATCAGTGAAAATGATATTCCAAAAAATTTCACTTTTGCAGTCGACGACAGTAAACCAACTTGCCGTTTACTCAATAAACCCTACTCGGGTTCCTATGAAGATACGCAACTCTATGTGATTGATGGATTTATTGTATCAGATAATATAACGGTGAATCAGGTTGAAGTCATTGATACGCAATTTCAGCATTCTGACCATCAACCTGTAGCACTCACCATTACATTGAATAAAGAATAAAAAACAAATTTAGAAATCAGTAAGCGAGCTGATGAGGATATTTCTGATTTTTCTAGTAAGGGTTGTGGTACCGGCGTCTGTTTTTTGCATCATCAGTAAAATGGTGAGTTCTTCTTTTGGACAGTTGCAAAAATAGGCGCCCAGCCATCCGTCCCAACCATATTCACCTTGGCATCCTAATACTCCTGCCTGACTTGGAGTTGTCAAAACACGCATAAGATTTCCGTAGCTATGTCCAGCTAGAGCAACCCAGTCCTCAAAGATTGCTTGCAGTTTTGCGTGTAGGGTGCTTCCAGTCAGAAAGGCTACAGTGCTTGGTTTTAGAATCTGTTGATCCTGATATTTACCGCCTTGCATGAGCATGTTTGCAAATTTGGCATAATCATCAACAGTAGAAACAAGCCCCGCTCCGCCTGATTCGAAGGCAGGATTCTGAACCATCTGATTTTGTATTCCTAAATAATTTCTTGAATAAATAGAAAGTGGAGAGTTCTCTTGCTTTTGATAAACTGTCGTAAGACGGTTTTGTTTTTCGATTGGAACGAAGAAACCAGTGTCTTTCATGCCAAGTGGTGTGAAAAGTTCCTCTTGTAAAAATGAGCCAAAACTTTTTTTGCTCACAACTTCAACAATTGCTCCCAGTACATCTGCTGAAGTTCCGTACTCCCAAGAGGTTCCAGGATGGAAGGCAAGTGGATAGGTGCCGAGTTGATTCATGGCATCCACGGTAGAGGGAGAAGAAAGTGAAGGATCTACAAGAGCGTCTTCAATAGATTGGAATAAAGCTTGCGTTTTTTGTCCAGCCAAGTGAGTTCCTTCATAGACGAGACCAGAAGACATAGAGAGCAAATCCTTTATCATCATATCTCGTTGGACGGGTTCGAGACGCCCATTTACTTCAACCATTTGATTTTGAAAACCGGGAAGAAACTGACTGACTGGTTCATATAAATCCAGAGCACCGCGCTCAAACAATATCATTACAGCGGTTGCAGTAATCGGTTTACTAAGAGAGTATAATCGGAAGATAGAATCTCTTTTTATGGGGGTTTGCTGTTCGACATTGGCATACCCATCTTCATGATAAAAAACTTCTTTTCCCTGATGCAAAACAAGCAAATTACAACCAGCAATTTCCTGTTGATTGATCTCATCTTGTATGATCTTTTGAATCTGTTTCATTTCTTTTGCAGGTAACATAGCGATTCTCCTTCTTATAATTTTTATTAAAGATTAGCATATCATAACAAAAGATATTCTGATAGTAGATTTTTCGATACAAGTACAATGTGCAATGAAAGAATAAAGTTATATCTATTATAAGACGATAAAACACATAGATCTTGCTGTGAAGGGAGGGTACAAATGATTCACAAAATAATAAATAGTCCGTTATTTTCTGGCATGACAGAGGATGCAATTCAAGACTGCCTGCAGTGCAGCAAATCGAAAATGATTTCTTATAAAAAGGATGAGATCATTTTTCATCAGAATGACGAGCCTGAAAAGTTGCATGTTCTTGTGGACGGATCTGTTGCTGTATGCAATGATACTGTTTCGGGAAAACGTAGTATTGTTGCGACTTTCGACCAGTCTGGAGAGCTGTTCGGCGAAGTGTTCGTTTTTCTAGGCCAAAGAGAATATGATCACTATGCACAGGCCGTTACTCCAGCTAGAGTTTTGCAGATACCCAAGGATTTTCTTTATCATACCTATATAGATGAATACGGTTATCATTCCCAGATGATTTCCAATATGTTGTCGATTCTGGCACAGAAGGCTTATTTTTTAAACCAGAAAGTTCAGATTCTCTCCTGCACTTCCTTACGACAAAAGATTTCCAAAATTATGCTGAAAAACTGTCAGCCAGATGGAAAGGTAACGCTTTCAATGAATCGCGAGGAGTTGGCAGATTATTTGAATACCGCACGTCCTTCTCTTTCCAGAGAACTGATGAACATGCAGGAGGACGGGTTGATCCAAATACAGAAAAAGGAGATTACTATCATTGATTTCGATGAATTGCAAAACATTATTTAATTTTTTCAAATCCGTAACGTGGGTTACGGATTTTTTTCTTTTGCCCTGTTAAAATAAATTTGATAACATAAAATAAAATTGGAAGGAAATGTATCATGGAAAATAAAATGTTTTGCTATCAATGTCAGGAAACTGCTGGCAATACTGGTTGTACCGTATCAGGAGTCTGCGGTAAAAAACCAGAGGTTGCAGCTGTGCAGGATTTACTTATATATGTAACAAAGGGACTTTCCTCAGTTACAACACAATTGCGTAGCGAAGGCAAGACCATTGCACAGGAAATCAATCATCTGGTGACTCTGAATCTTTTTACAACCATTACCAACGCTAACTTTGATGAGGAGGCTATTATCGCCCGTATTGTTGAGACTCTCGATAAAAAGCGAGAACTTCTGACGCAGGTTGAGAATCAGGGAATACTTCCAGATGCTGCGAAATGGGATTCTGATAATCGGGAAGAATTCAAAGCTAAGGCCGCTGGAATCGGTGTATTGTCCACTGAGAATGAGGATGTGCGCAGTCTGCGAGAATTAATTACTTATGGCTTGAAAGGTCTTTCTGCCTACTCCAAACATGCGAATGCTTTGCTGCAGGATGACGAGGATGTGGATGCCTTCCTTCAGAGCGCACTTGCCAAGACACTAGACGATTCCCTAACTGTCGATGACTTGATTGCGTTGACACTGGAAACCGGAAAATACGGAGTGAATGGTATGGCATTGCTAGACAAAGCAAATACTTCCGCTTATGGCAATCCAGAGATTACCAAGGTCAACATTGGAGTGGGGACACGTCCTGGCATCCTGATTTCCGGTCACGATTTGCGAGATATGGAAATGCTACTGAAGCAAACGGAGGGTACGGGTGTAGATATATACACTCACTCGGAAATGTTGCCTGCTCATTACTATCCAGCTTTCAAGAAGTATCCTCATTTTGTAGGCAACTATGGTAATGCATGGTGGAAGCAGAAAGAGGAATTTGAGAGCTTTAACGGTCCTATTCTGATGACTACTAATTGCATCGTTCCCCCTAAGGATAGCTATAAGGATCGTCTGTATACTACTGGCGCATCAGGATATCCAGGCTGCAAGCATATTTCTGGAAGCATCGGCGAGGAGAAGGATTTTACAGAAATCATTGAACACGCTAAACGTTGTTCTTCTCCTATTGAAATCGAACATGGACAAATCATTGGAGGATTTGCCCATAACCAGGTTCTAGCATTGGCAGATGCTGTAGTGGATGCGGTAAAATCTGGAGCAATTAAAAAGTTCGTAGTTATGGCAGGCTGTGACGGAAGAGCCAAGTCAAGAAACTACTACACTGATTTTGCGAATGCACTGCCCAAAGATGCAGTCATCCTCACGGCAGGCTGTGCAAAATACAAATACAACAAGCTTGACCTCGGCGATATCGGCGGCATTCCTCGAGTACTGGATGCTGGACAGTGCAATGATTCCTATTCCCTTGCAGTCATTGCCCTCAAGCTGAAGGAAGTTTTTGGTCTGGATGATATCAATGATCTGCCCATTGTATACAACATTGCATGGTATGAGCAAAAAGCAGTCATTGTCCTGTTGGCGCTGTTATATCTGGGTGTTAAGAACATCCATCTCGGCCCGACACTTCCAGCGTTCCTTTCCCCCAATGTGGCGAAGGTTCTTGTGGAGAATTTCGGCATCGCAGGCATAGGAATGGTAGAAGATGACATAGATTTATTCTTCGGAAATGAGGAAAAAGAGTAGTTCAAGGGATTAAAGTAAGTGACTTATTGGACGAGATTAATTATTAGATTCTAGAATAAATTAAAACAACTCAGAGGCTATGGAAGAGACTTGCTCTTCTATAGCCTTTTCTGTCCGTAAGCAACTTATCAACTAATATATGCGGAAAAGCCCTATTTATAAGCAATAAAAGCATTGCAACTATTTTCGATTATGGTAAAATAAAAATATAGGAGAAAACTACAAACTACGAAGGGGGATTTATTTATGAGATCAATTAAGGTACGAATGTTAGCATTCATCCTACCGATTGTTATTTTATCCATGGGGATATTAACGCTAAGCAGCGAGTCGGCTAGCCGTAATATTATCAGTGAACAGACGGCTAAACAGATGGACAGCGAGTTGCGGGGGCAGGCAAACACGATTGTTGCGGAACTGGAGAGCGTGTCTACAATCGCACAGAGTCTCTCTGGATTTGTGGGAGGGACCTATCAGGAAACTTCGCTGACCGCTTATGAAGATGCCCTAAAGAATATAATCTCTACGAATGAGCTTGTAAACGGAAGCGGCATTTGGTTTGAACCTAATGTCTATGATTCCACACAAACGTATGTAGGACCATATGCCTATAAGGATGGTGAAGAAACGGTCATTACGTATGATTATAGTAATGAGGAATATAATTATTTTTAATACGATTTTTATACAAATGCTATGAATTCTTCAGGTGAAGCCGTTTTCACAGATCCTTATTATGATGAGACATCAGATACGGTGATGTCGTCTTGCTCTGTTCCTATTTATAATGCAAACAGGGAATTTATAGGCGTAATCACAGCAGATATCATTTTATCAACACTACAGGATATTGTTGAAAATATTCATGTAGGAGACAGCGGTCGTGCCTTTCTTTTGAACGGCGAAGGCGTTTACCTCAGCTGTTCTGACTCCGAAAAGGAAATGAATATGGATATCACGAAGGAAGCAAATACATCACTTGCAGCCGCTGGTACCAATATAATGAGTAATCAAAGTGGGGAAACCACTTATACGGAGGATGGAAAGACATATCATGTATATTTCACAACACTGGTTGGTTTTGACTGGCATCTGTGCATCCAATTAGACCAAAGTGAGCTGGATCAGCCAGTTCAGATGCTTAGGTTAAAGATGGGCGCAATTGGAATCGTTGCACTCCTGCTCGTTATTTTCATCATACTGCAGCAGGTTGGATATGTGACGAAAAATGTTAAGAGGGTTAATGAATTTGCAGGACGTTTGGCGGAAGGTGATTTTAAGGTTGCCAATATTGAATCAAAGGCGAAGGACGAAATCGGCCGCATGAGTGAGTCCATGAATATGATGTATCGGAACAATAAATCGGTGCTCAGCAAGATTTCTGAAAATTCGGGAGTTTTGGATATAGCAGCAGGGGAACTTTCAGTAGCAGCTACGGAGCTAGAAGCACAGTTTGAACAGATTAAGGTTCTGATGACAGGTGTCAATGGTAATATGATGTCAACGAGCGCAGCTACGGAGGAGGTGAATGCTTCTGTAGAAGAGGTGAATGCTTCAATCAATGTTCTTGTAGGAGAGACTGGGCAGAGTGAGAAACTTTCCGAGGAAATCAAACAGCGTGCGGAGGAAATCAAGCGCTCCAGTCAGAATTCGAGTGAAGAATCAATCCGGCTTTCTGGGCAGTACCAGAGAAATGTGGAGGAAAGCATTGAAAATGCAAAAATTGTAGAATCAATAGGAATGCTTGCAGATGTTATAGCGGGAATTGCGGATCAGATCAACCTGCTTTCCTTGAATGCATCAATCGAAGCGGCACGTGCCGGAGAGCAGGGAAGAGGATTTGCTGTTGTGGCAGGTGAGATTGGCAAGCTGGCAGGTGAGACGGCAAATGCGGTCGGTCAAATCAAGGATACAATTGCTAAGATTAAGACGTCGTTTGACGGTCTAATTCATGATACGACGGAGTTGTTGCAGTTTGTGACGGATACAGTTACGCCGGATTATCAGTCCTTTGTCAATGCTGCCGTGCAGTATGGAGATGACGCAGATTCTATTAGGGCAAGTACGATAAATATTGCTGAGCTGACAGATCATATTGAAAAAATAGTCAATGAGGTGTCAGAAGCCGTTTCTAGCATTGCTGAATCTTCTCAGGAGGTTGCTTCTAGCAGCGTGACGATTGTAGAAGCACTTGACTCAGCAACAGGAGTGGTCGGACAGCTAAATGAAAAAGCAGAGGAACAGACATCGATCGCATCTGATTTGACAAATGTAGTCTCTCGGTTTAAGCTTTAAGAGTTGTTGAAAAATGCGTAAATCCGAATTGGATTTACGCATTTTTTGATTAGAGTAAAATGAAAAGAAAAGATTTATGTATCGTGGAATCTATTGCCTGTGTTACAATTATTATATGTACAAAATAAAGGAGGATTATGATGGGGAAAGGAAAACATATTTTATTGTTGCTGTTGGTAGGGATGCTTCTTTTATCTGTCGGTTGTGGAAAAAAAGATGTTGATGCAGAAGGTGTGGAGAGTCTTACTGCAGAGAACGCTGAAACGAATGCGGAGTCGGGTGTTGTTTCCACTGAAGTCAGCGAGTTGTATCAGAGCCAGAGCCTGATGATGGAAATGCTTGTAAATGAAGACTGCGTGATTGAGGACAATGGCGATACCATTATGGTAAGGACGCCGGATGGTCTGACGCAGGTGGGTATTTCATTTATACCTGGTATTCAGAATTTAGAGGCTACGGCGGCACTGATTCCGATTGTTTTGGAAAGCTTTAATGCCGTTCCGGAGGAGATTGAGGACGGCGTGATTTTTGGCGAGCGTGCGAAGCATTGTACCTATTCGCTTCCAGATGGGGAAGGAGGCTCAACAGAAGGATTTTTTGCGACTGTGATTGTGAATTCCTCTCTATATTTGCTGGATGTGGAGTTTGCGATGGGGTGCACCGACGAGGATGTGGCGCTGATTACCAATGTATTTCATTCGGTGAATATTTTAAAGCCGACAAGCGTGAATCAAGAGACGAAAACAGCAACATACGAGACGAAATATCCAGAGGCAAAACCTGCAAAGTCAGCCAAGAAGACGTATAAGCCAGTGGTGGAGTGGGTGTATCTGCCATATCATTACTATGCGTGGGATTCCGATTTTGATTACAGCGACTATGATTCCATATTTTATGAGCCAGACTGGAATTATTATTCGGACGGCAATTGGTGGAGCTGGTCATGGGATGAGGATGAAAGCTGGGGCTTCTACGATGCTTATGGTGACTGGTATTCTGAGGATTATTACAGCTACTATGATGATTACTATGATTATGATCCTTATAGCGATCCTGGCGATTATTATTATGAGGAGGAGTATAGCGATCCTGGTGATTATTATTATGAGGAGGAGTACAGCGACCCCGGCGATTATTATTATGAGGAGGAATATAGTGATCCAGGGGATTATTATGATGACTATTACGATTATTAATCAAGTAGATACTTTCAGATTTACCATTGGAGGCGATCAATCATATGAAAATAGAGCATACCAATGTATTTATGGGTGACAATACAAAAGCAATACGAAATGAAAAGACGAGCAAGCCAAACAGTCAATGCACTGCAATCTTCGCTGGAAACAGTGCCCTGACTCAGGATGATCCAATCAAGAAGAAGAGAGAGGAAGCTTGCAAGAAGGCCATGAAGATCGTTGGTGATGCATTTGCAAGCGAGCAAAAGATAGATGATGATCTAGCAAGCAGAAAGAGTCATATAGATGAGCTGCGTGATAATATGAATCAAGCACAGGCGGCGATGAATCAGATTGATCAGGAGAAGAATCAGTTGCGTGAGAGCAAGGGAATTGCAGTAGATTCTGAGGAACAGAAAGATCTTGAGCTTTTAGAAAAGAGAAGCGCTTCTAAGAGGGTAGGTTCTGAAGTATCACTGACGAAGGAAGATCAAGAGCGTTTGGCTCAGATTGATGCGAAGGGTATGACAGAGTATCAGAAGCAGGCAATGGAAATGGAAGGATATAAAGCTCCCTATCGCGAGAATATTTCAGACAGTAAGAAGCAGATCGTAGAGGAAAATGCAATTATTCGTGGAGTGATGCTGGAAAGACTCAAATCCAATCCAATGTTAGATGCCACGCAGGAGGCTGACTCTATCATGGAAGCAGCAGATGATGAAATCATGGGAATGCTGATTCAAGAAGGTAGAGACTTCATCAACGAGAAGCATCAAGAAGAGGAAGAGGCTGCTAAGGAGAAAGCAGCAGAAGAGAAGGAAAAGGAAGAGCAGATTGAGGCAATTCGTGAGGATACAAAAGTACAGAAGGAACGTGTTGAGAAGAATAAAATAGAGAACCTGACAGAACAGGTGCTGGATCTGGATAAAGCTCAGACGGATATAAAGGCTGAGGTCAGTGATATCGTTGATAAGATGAGTTTGGTGATTGAGGATATCAAGGGTTCAGTAGTAGATCAGCAGGTATAAGTAGTAGAGAGTTGGCATGTTAAAAATGACACACATTTAACTGAAATCTGATTGACTTGTCTAAACAACAATGCTACAATAAGTTCACATTCAACAAATAGGAATCGTTCTTGTTATCCTAAATGGTTGAAATTCTTAAGAGGAGGGAGTCATCTATGGCAAAGTACATATGTGAAATATGTGGCTATATCTATGATGAAGCCAGAGGAATACCAGATGCGGGAATTGCTCCAGGTACGAAATGGGAGGAACTGCCAAATGACTGGGTCTGTCCATTATGCGGAGCGTCTAAGTTTGAGTTTGCTAAGCAGGAAGAAGAGGTGATAGCTGCACCGACAGCTGCAGCTCTAGCTCCAGTAGAATTATTGGATGAGAAGGTCAGAGAATTATCATTTGCGGAAATGAGCATGCTATGCTCCAATCTTGCAAAGGGTTGTGAAAAGCAGTATCTGCCGCGTGAATCAGAGCTGTTTTGGCAACTGGCAGATTACTATCAGGGGAAAGCTCAGACCCCAGCGTACGAGGGATTCAAAGATTTGGCTGATAAGATTAATCAGAATTTGTCAGCTGAATTTGCAGATGCCAATGCAGCAGCGGCGGTAAAGCCAGACAGAGGAGCTATGCGAGCCCTTGTTTGGAGTGAAAAGGTAACAAAAATGCTAAATTCCCTGATTGGCAGATACGAGAGGGAAGGGAATGCCATGTTAGACCATACAAGTATTTATGTATGTGAGATTTGTGGATTTATTTACATAGGTGATATACCTCCGGCAATCTGCCCAGTCTGTAAGGTTCCTAACAAAAAACTGACAAAGGTAGAAAGGGGGTAGTCGTATGCATGCAGTGAGAAATATCAATTTATGTACGAAGGATTGTCTGTGCTTATATGTATGCCCGACAGGTGCCACAGATACCGAGAATGGTCAGGTAGATGCATCAAAATGTATCGGCTGTGCCCAATGTGCTATGGCATGTCCATCTCATGCAATTGTTATGGTACCAGAGGAATTTCCAAAGCAACAGGAGAAATCTGGTGCAGTGATACAGTCTATGAAGAAGTTGGCAGCAAGTAAATCTGAACAGGAACAGATTGCACGCAATATCGCTGCCAAGACTCAGAATCCGATCGAGAAACAGTTCGCTGAGGCAGTGGCAAAGTCAAACCGGATTATGGGTGAGGATATTTTAAGAGAAGCAGGCTATATGCTCCCACAGAGTGAGCCCGCAGGGGCATTTTTAAATCAGATATTATCAGAAAAACAGCCAGACGATTTTCCGAAGGCTGCAACAGAAGAGTTGGTTCAATTATTAAATCATACAAAGGAGGACAAAAAGATGAATCAGTACCAAGGAACAAAAACAGAGAAGAATTTAATGGAGGCATTTGCAGGAGAGAGCCAGGCAAGAAACAAGTATACATACTTTG
>CAZACC010000014.1:0-30488 GCA_964483545.1 uncultured Lachnospiraceae bacterium | reverse complement strand
AAGAAATATGGTCTCAAAGCAGCCCGTCGCGCACCGCAGTTCAGTAAGAGATAATCAATTTAAAATTAGAAACCCCAAGAATGTTGAATTCTTGGGGTTTTCATTTATTGATAATCTGACAGGTGGAAAACTTACAGAAATAAAAGATATATTTACAAACAAAATGTCGGAAATCGGTACAAGACTTGGTGCAATCATTGCGCTTATACACTACCGTTGAACTCCGAAAAACCTCGAAGCCTGTTCGTGTCGAAACATGGCAGTTACATTAAAATAATCATGTGATTTAGTGTTGAAATTATAATATAAATCATTGAAATAGACATGAATATATGCTATGCTATGGTCAGTACCTTTAGGGAGGGCTGGTTATGTATAGAAAAATTAGGAGCTTCTTAGAAGTGTGGAAAGAAAGCGGACACCGCAAACCCCTTATTTTACAAGGAGCAAGACAGGTGGGCAAAACCTACTCTATACTGGAATTTGGGCGTATTCACTATGAGAACGTAGCGTACTTCAATTTTGAAACAAATCCAAAGCTGAATGAAACCTTTGAGGAGAATATCAGCCCGGATTATCTGATCCCCATTCTTTCGCATATTGCAGGGCAAACGATAGTGAAGGAAAAAACGCTGATTGTATTTGACGAAGTGCAGCTTTGCGAAAGAGCGTTGACAAGTCTGAAATATTTTTGTGAGGACGCACCAGATTACCATATCATTGTGGCAGGCAGCTTACTCGGTGTGGCAGTCAACAGAGCCAAATTCTCATTTCCTGTGGGCAAGGTGGACATGAAAACACTCTACCCTATGGATATGGAGGAATTTATGCTGGCCCTGGGCGAAGAGGCTCTCGTAAAGCAAATCAAAGACTGCTTTGCCGACAACTCTTCAATGCCCTCTGCCTTACACGGTGCGGCGATACAGCTTTATCGCCAGTATCTTATTATAGGCGGTATGCCAGAATGTGTGATGCAGTTTGTCCAAACAAAGGATTATATTCTTGCCCGTCATACGCAGGACACTATTCTTGCAAGCTATCTGAACGATATGAGTAAGTATAACAACCACAATGAAATCAAGAAAACAAGACTTGCCTATGACAACATTACCGTTCAACTTTCCAAGAAAAACACCCGTTTTCAATATAAGCTGGTCAAAAAAGGCGGCAGAGCTTCCGAGTTTGAAAATGCAATCGAATGGCTTTGCTTATCTGGTATTGTGTCGCAGGTTTACAAGGCAGAGAAAATCAAGAAACCGCTTGAAAACCACCGTGATATTGATGCGTTCAAAATCTATGTTTCAGACTTAGGTTTGCTCTGTGCCAAAAAGGACTTGGCTGCAAACGATATTCTCTATATGGTTGAAGAACTGAACGACTTCAAGGGCGGTATGGCGGAAAACTATGTCAATGTGCAGCTCATTATAAACGGATACAACACCTATTATTGGGAATCTGAGCGTGGGGCAGAAATTGATTTTGTCATTCAGCGTGAAGGTGAGCTTATTCCTATTGAGGTAAAGAGCGCCGACAACACCAGAGCCAAGAGCTTGAAGGTGTATATGGAAACTTATAAGCCATCCTATGCGATTAAGCTCTCAGCTAAAAACTTTGGATTTGAGGACAATAAAAAGATTGTTCCTCTCTATGCCACATTTTGCATCTAAAATTCAATAAGGCAACCGTAACAAGCTTTAGGAATAGAATGCTTATTTGCTATAATAGTAAATAAGGTCAGGAATTAGGGAGGCGTCTTATGGAAATCAAAGAAATCTTATCTGCACTTACAATTGAAGAAAAGATACGTTTGTTATCGGGCGATGGCAGCTGGCATACTTATGACTGCAACGGAAAAATACCGAAGATCATGATGACTGACGGACCACATGGTTTACGAAAGCAGGAGGCCGAGGCGCTCTTAGACGTTCATAAGAGCAAGGTAGCAACCTGTTTTCCTACTGCCAGTGCAATTGCTAGTAGTTGGAATACAGAGGCAATCAGCAGGATGGCCACTGCTATTGCAGAGGAGGCATTGAAGGAAAAGGTCTCTATTGTGTTGGGGTGTGGAATCAATATCAAGCGTTCACCCTTGTGTGGTCGTAATTTTGAATATTTTTCGGAGGATCCATATCTGACAGGCAAGATGGCAACCGCATACATCAAGGCTATGCAAAAGCATGGAGTAGGGACCTCTCTGAAGCATTTTGCCGCTAATAATCAGGAAACTCGCCGGCAGACATCAAACAGTCAGGTCGATGAGAGGGCGCTTCGTGAGATTTATCTGACGGCTTTTGAAATGGTAGTGAAGGAGGCTCAGCCGACAACGGTTATGGCATCCTATAACCTGCTGAATGGAGAACATGTCTGCGCCAACAGGCGCTTGCTGACCGACATTTTGAGGAATGAATGGGGCTTTCAGGGGGCGGTGATATCCGATTGGGGAGCCGTGACAGATATTGTACAGTGTATCAAGGCTGGCATGGATTTGGAAATGCCAGATAGTCAGGAATTACATACAGAACCGATTAGAAACGCATTAGATGATGATAGCCTGACAATTCAGGAGCTGGATCAGGCTGCAGAACGTATCTTAAAACTGGTTATGAATCAGGCAGAGAAAATACAGGACACCTCCACAGATTATAAGGCGCACCATGAGCTGGCTCGTGAACTGGCATGTGAATCAGCTGTATTGCTGGAAAATGACGGAATGCTGCCGCTTGAACATGTTGATAAAGTCATCGTAGTGGGTGAACTGGCTTATCATATGCGGTTTCAGGGCGGAGGCAGCAGCCATATCACGACTATGGCGACGAAAAATGTAATAGAAAGCCTGCAGGCTAAGGGCATCGAGGTCATTTATGTGCAGGGCTATCATAATGAGAAAGACAAGCTAGATGATAGATTGGAACAGGAAGCGGTAGAAGCAGCTAAGCAAAAACTTCCGATTTTGTTTTTCGGAGGGTTAACAGATGAATTTGAGGGAGAGGGGTATGACAGAACTTCGCTAAATATTCCATCCTGTCAGACATCACTGTTAAAACAGATCCTACAGGTGAATCAGGATGTTGCATTTATTTCTTTTGGGGGTTCGCCGATGAATCTGCCGCAGGAGGATGGTGTTAGAGCTATCTTGCATATGTATCTGGGAGGTCAGGCAGTGGGGGAAGCCTGTGCAGATTTGATTACAGGGGTGGTGAATCCTAGTGGCAAGTTGGCAGAGACATTTCCGTACTCTATGGAGGATATACCGTGCAGAAAGTGTTTTGCGCCAGATAGTGATGATGTGGAGTACAGGGAGAGTATTTTTGTCGGGTATCGTTACTACGATTCATACTATAAGCCCTGTCGTTATTATTTTGGATATGGTCTGTCCTATACAACATTTGAATATGGTAAATTCAAGCTCAGTACGTCTAGTTATCGCGGAGGACAGCTGATGGCTTCCTTTACCTTGACGAATACGGGCAATCGTAAGGGCAGTGAAATCGCACAGGTTTATGTGATGAATCCAAAGGGGAATTATCTCAGACCCGAGAAGGAATTACGGGAGTTCGTAAAGGCGTCTCTGGAAGTGGGAGAAAGCAGAACCATTACAATTTCTCTGAATGAGAGAAGTTTCAGCCTGTATGATACAGACAGAGCTGAATTTATCGTACCTTCAGGACAATATAAGATCTTGATTGGTGCGTCATTACATGATATCAGACTAGATCAGGATATTGAGGTGGAGGGAGTGCCATATGACAGAGATGACACAAAACGACTTAGTGAGTATATGTCGATGGGCAATGCAGAATCTCCTGAGGTATCTAAAAAGCAATTTGAGATCCTATACGGAAAAGAATTGAGTCACCTTGATGATGTAAAAAAGGGAGAGTTTACACTGTATCATTCATTTGAAAAGCTTGCCGCCCATTCTTTACTTGGAAGAGTATCACTAGCGTATGTAAAGCACACATTATATAAGATGAATCAGGGGATGCCGAAGGATGATCCTTCCGTTAGGATGCTCATTGACGGAGTGAGAGAGAATACGATTGCATCACTGACCTGTGCCAGCGGAGGGCTGTTTCCACCAGGACTGGCATCAGCAATTGTACTGTCAGCCAACGGACATCATAAAGAGGCGATTGCCAGACTGCTTGACCGTAATAAAAAAGGCTTTTAAACCCAGGCTCCGTCTATCGAAATAACCTGGCCTGTTAAATAAGAACTGCCTGCGCACAGGGATATTACAGCTGAGGCGATGTCCTCTGGCTGTCCGATCCTGTCTGCAGGTATTTCTTCTATTATAGAATTGATTTCATCAGATGTCAGATGTCCGTTCATTTCTGTGTTGATCATACCGCAGGCCAGTGCATTGACCTGTATCCCACTTGGAGCCAGTTCCTTTGCCAAAGCTCTTGTAAATGCGTTGACTCCGCCCTTGCTAGCTGAGTAGGCGACTTCTGTGGAGGCTCCGACATTACCCCATACAGATGAAATATTGATGATTTTCCCATTCTTTTCTCGCAACATCAGGGGAATAGCATATTTGGAGCACAAAAATACAGAGGTCAGATTCGTACCAATGACGTGATTCCATTCTTCCAAATCCATTTTATGCAGCAAACCAATGTGGGATATGCCTGCATTGTTGACCAGAACATCAAGGTGATCAATGAAGGAAAAAAGTTTTCGTACGGTTTCTTCCTGACTAATATCACCGATTATGGTTTTACAGACGACAGTATATTGACGCTCCAAGTCATTTTTTAAATCGGACAGGATTGCTTCATTCTTATGACATGTGAGGTACAGATCATAGTCATTTTGTGCCAGTGCTGTTGCGATTGCACGTCCAATCCCCCTTGATGCGCCTGTTATAAGTGCGGTTTTTCTTTTCATTTTATGCCTCTTTTCAAACGATTTTCCTGATGAATTTAATAATAGTATAAATGAGAGAATGCTTCTTTACAATCTTTTTTGGAATGCTCAATATTTGGGGCTAAATTTCTGAATTGAAATAGGGCTACCGCAATATCTAGAGAAATTCGTTGAATAATTGTAAGAGAGATGATAAGATAATAATAGTTTTGGCAAAGGAGAGACAAATGGGTAAATTATATGATGTTGTGATTATCGGAGCAGGTCCTGCTGGGATTACTGCGTCTATTTATGCGAAGAGAGCGGGATTGGATGCGCTATTGATTGAGAAGGCTCCGATGGGTGGCGGACAGGTACTCAACACCTATGAGGTTGATAATTATCCAGGGCTGCAGGGGATCAACGGATTTGATCTTGGTATGAAATTTTCTGAACATGCGGCAAAGCTGGGAGTGGAGACGACAGAGGCCGATGTAAAGGACATTGATGTTGCGAATACGATCAAGCGGATTCACACGGATACGGATATTTTTGAGGCAAAGTCTATAGTCCTTTCAGGAGGGGCAGAACATAGAAAACTAAAGGTGCCAGGAGAAGAAGAGTTGGCAGGTGTGGGAGTGTCCTACTGTGCTACCTGTGACGGTGCTTTTTTTAAGAATAAAACAGTTGCTGTTGTGGGTGGCGGTGATGTAGCACTTGAGGATGCTATCTTTTTGGCACGAGGATGTGAAAAGGTATATTTGATTCACAGAAGAGATGAATTTCGTGCAGTAAAGGTATTATGTGATGCTGTGAAGGAAATATCGAATATAGAGGTTGTTTGGGATAGTATTGTGACTGCGGTTGAGGGAACAGAACAAGTAGAGTCTCTGAAAATTCAAAATGTATATACTGGAGCAGAATCTGCGTTGGATGTTAATGGTGTATTTATTGCAGTTGGTAATATTCCAAACACAGGATATATTAAAAAGATTAAAAAGGATGTAGCTGGATATCTAATTGCTGGAGAGGATTGTGCAACAGACGTAGCTGGAGTATACGCAGCTGGAGATATCAGAACAAAAAAACTTCGTCAGATTGTGACAGCAGTAGCAGATGGAGCCAATGCGATTACAAGTATTCAGGATTATTTATTGCATATGGAAAATTGATTAAAATTGATTAAAAGCTTTAGTTTTAGTTGACTTTTTATATGAGGCATGGTATATTTTATTACGGATGTAACAATTTTGTAACAAATGATTAATACAAAAACTAGGGATATAATATTACAATTTGGAGGGCTACAATGAAGAGAGGGGTACTTAGGGCAGCAGCATTCGGTTTGACATGTACGATTGCATTAACCGGATTTTCGATACCGACGGATGCAGCCTTACTTACATCCATATTGCCGGCAGCAGGGGGAGCGCTGGTAGTTGGTGAAGGTGTATCGGTAAAACAGATTGAGAAAGCCAAGCGTGACCAGATTGTTACAAAGGCGCGTAGTAATGTACAGACCATTCAGGAATCATCCGTTCCGACGACAGCAACACCGACGGGAGCGGATATAACAACAGCTAATGCTACATCGACATCAAGTAATGCAGTTATTTCTGTAGGACTTCCAGTTGCAGGCGGAGCTGTTGTAACAGATACGACAGCAGTACCAGCGACAATAACAGCGACATCTACAGCAGATACGACAGCAACAACAGCACCTGCAGTAGATACAGCTTCAAACGATTCCGTTTCCGACAACGGTGTGACGACTGAGGATTCAACGAATCAGGCGCAGGCAGGAGTATCTCCTGTAATAGAGATTGGCACCACAGAGGAAACGGCAGATAAAGAAGATTTTTCAGGGCTGATGATTGCCCAGGTTTCGAATTATGTGAATATCAGGGACACAGCCAGTGAAGAGGGCGAGGTTGTCGGCAAGCTGTACAATAACTCAGCAGGTGAATGGCTGGGCGCCGAGGGCGACTGGTACAAGATTAAATCTGGAAACGTTGAAGGCTATGTAAAGAGTGAGTTTGTAGTAACAGGAGATGCAGCAGTAGCACTGGCTGCAGAGGTGGGTCACAGAGTGGCCGTTGTTACAACAACGACATTGAAAGTAAGACAGGATCCCAGCACCGAAGCAACCGTTTTGGGTCTGGTACCGATTGAAGACGAATTGACCGTAGTTGAGGAAACTGAGAGCTGGGTCAAGGTATCCATCGAAGAAGGTGATGGATGGGTATCTAAGGAATTTGTTGATGTTTCTACCGAATTTGTAAAGGCTGAGTCCAAGGCAGAGGAAGAGGCTCGTCTGAAGAAAGAAGAAACAGCACGTAAACAGGCACAAGAAGCAGCACGTAAGGCTCAGGCATCTAATAAGACGTCAACGTCATCAAGCGTATCCTCTACACCTGCGGCGGCAGTATCGGGAAGCGGTACAGGATCAACAGTTGCGAACTATGCATTGCAATTTGTAGGAAATCCGTATGTATATGGCGGAACGAGCTTGACAAGTGGTACAGACTGCTCAGGATTCACGATGGGA
The DNA here is from genome assembly GCA_964483545.1 of uncultured Lachnospiraceae bacterium. GTDB lineage: Bacteria > Bacillota > Clostridia > Lachnospirales > Lachnospiraceae > JAAYYM01. The sequence continues at coordinate 23,092 of CAZACC010000014.1, read as the reverse complement.
GTATACAAAAACTTTGGTGTATCCCTGCCTCATTCATCAGGTGCTCAGAGAAGTATGGGCTACGATGTAGGCGGTATCGGAAATGCACAGCCAGGAGATATTGTATGTTACTCAGGTCATGTAGGTATCTACATTGGCGGCGGACAGATAGTACATGCCAGCACCGCAGCTACGGGTATTAAGGTTTCAAGTGCAGGGTACAGATCAATCTTATCAGTAAGAAGAATCTTCTAGAATAATATTGTAGGGTGTGAAAGCAGCTCATCAAAGGATGGGCTGCTTTTTTAGTGAACCCAGCCCATATAGTAAAATAATATGAAAAAATATAAAAAAGTTGTTACAAAAGTATTGACAAAATATCAAATATGCAAAGTGCACAAATTGTAGAAAACAGATGAACAAAGTCACGGAGATTGCACTTGATTGTCTGAAAAGATATCCACAATCGAATTGGTTTGAAAATGCGGAAATTACACTTATACACCAACTTATACACAGTATCCACAAAATTGAAAAGAAAAAAGGAGAAGAATTTTGAACAAATGTTTTGTTGAATTATCCAATGTGTGGGATTGCTAACACAGGGTAAAATGTGGTATACTTATCCTATCAAAAAATAATTCGCAGGTTTCTCGCGAAGATGTAAAGGAGTGACCGTTATGAAGTTTATTATCAGCGGAAAGAATATCGATGTGACGGAAGGGCTTAAGACAGCAGTGGAGGACAAAATCGGTAAGTTGGAGCGTTATTTTACTCCCGACACAGAGATTCATGTGACATTAAGTGTAGAAAAAGACCGTCAGAAGATAGAAGTAACAATTCCTGTCAAAGGCAGCATCATCCGTTCTGAGCAGGTCAGCAATGATATGTATGTTTCAATCGATTTGGTTGAGGAGATTATTGAGCGACAATTGAAGAAGTATAAAAACAAACTGACGGACAGCAAGCATGGGACAGGGAATTTCAAACAGGAGTTTCTGGACAAGGATTATGCAGAAGATGATGAGGTCAGAATCATGAGAACCAAGAAGTTTGATATCAAGCCAATGTATCCAGAGGATGCATGTGTGCAGATGGAATTATTGGGACATGGATTTTATGTATTCTGTAATGCAGAGACAGATGAAGTCAATGTAGTCTATAAGAGAAAAGGCAACACATATGGACTTTTGGAACCGGAAGTTTAAAAACGTGTGTAGAGTGATATTCAAAACTCCTTAGTACGAATCGTATTAAGGAGTTTTTTGTGGAGAGGATAGAGATGGAAAAACAGAAAAATATTATGGAAATGGATACGGTGGCTCTTGATGATGCAAACAATGCAATTGTGATCATTGACCAGACCAAATTGCCATATGAGACAACACTGATTAGTCTGATGACACAGGAGGAGATTTGGAATGCAATCTATCTGCTTCAGGTTAGAGGAGCCCCAGCAATCGGTGTAACCGCTGCGTTCGGCATCTATCTGGCGGCAAAGCAGATAGAAAAGGATGAATCAGTTCATACTTATATAGAATTTATGGAACAATTGATCAAAGCAAAGGACTATCTGAATTCTTCAAGACCGACAGCGGTGAACCTGTCTTGGGCGTTGGACAGGATGCAAGGAATCTGTGAGCAAAATGCAGAGAAACCGTTAAACCAGATCGTAACATTGCTGCATGATGAAGCAGTGGAAATCCAAGAGGAGGATATCCGCGTATGTAAAGCAATCGGAGAATATGGTCTGTCTCTTGTGAAGCCTGGGGACGGTTTACTGACACATTGTAATGCAGGTCAGCTGGCAACATCCAAATACGGAACTGCAACAGCACCGATGTATCTGGGACATGAACGGGGCTATCATTTCAGAATCTTTGCAGATGAAACGAGACCTCTGCTACAGGGTGCAAGACTGACGGCATATGAACTGCAGTCCTCTGGTCTGGATGTGACTCTGATCTGTGATAATATGTCAGCAACTGTCATGCGTAACGGATGGGTCAATGCAGTATTTGTCGGATGCGATAGAGTGGCGGCAAACGGAGACACTGCGAACAAGATCGGAACCTCTGTAGTCGCAATGGTAGCGAAGAGATACAATATTCCAGTCTATATCTGTGCACCGACTTCTACAATTGATATGAATACAGCGACGGGTGATCAAATCCACATTGAGGAAAGACCAGCACATGAGATCACAGAGATGTGGTACAAGGAACGTATGGCGCCAGAAGGAGTCAAGGTATTTAATCCGGCATTTGATGTGACAGATCACGATTTAATTGCTGGAATCATAACAGAATACGGTATTGCAAGAGCACCATATATTGAGTCGCTGAAAGAGATATGGAACAAAAAAACACAAGAGAATTAAGAGACTTGTTTTTTTGTAGAACCAAGACGGCTTTTGTGTTGCAAATTAGGGATTGCTGTGATAGAATAGCCCTAGACGCAATGTGACAAAAAAATAACAATCTCAATTCAGGAGGAGAAATTATGTCAAAAAAAGTTGTATTAGCTGGCGCATGTCGTACAGCCATTGGTACTATGGGCGGAGCGCTTTCCACTACACCAGCTGCAGATCTTGGCGCCATTGTTATTAAAGAAGCATTAAAGAGAGCAGGAGTTGCTCCCGAAGCAGTTGATCAGGTCTATATGGGATGTGTTATCCAGGCAGGTCTAGGACAGAATGTGGCACGTCAGGCAACACTGAAGGCAGGACTTCCGATTGAAGTTCCAGCGGTTACTATGAACGTTGTATGCGGCTCAGGACTGAACTGTGTAAACCAGGCAGCACAGATGATTATGGCAGGAGATGCTGATATCGTAGTTGCAGGTGGTATGGAGAATATGTCTATGGCACCCTATACAGTTCCACAGGGACGTTACGGATATAGAATGGGCAATGCAACTATGGTAGACACCATGGTCAATGATGCATTGTGGGACGCATTCAATGATTATCATATGATTAAGACAGCAGACAACATTGCTGAGCAGTGGAAGCTGACACGTGAGGAGCTGGATGAGTTCGCACTTGCTTCTCAGATGAAGACAGAAGCAGCACAGAAGGCAGGCAAGTTTGAACAGGAGATCGTTCCAGTTGAAGTGAAGAAGAAAAAAGAGACAATCATCTTCAATAAGGATGAGGGTCCTCGTGCAGGATCTACGATTGAAGGACTGGCAAAGCTCCGCGCGATCAATCCAAATGGGTTTGTGACAGCAGGTAATGCCTCAGGCATCAATGATGGTGCAGCTGCAATTGTAGTGATGAGCGAAGAAAAAGCCAAAGAGCTTGGCGTAAAGCCGATGGCGACTTTCGTGGCTGGTGCTTTGGCAGGTGTAGATCCTTCTATTATGGGTATTGGACCTGTAGCAGCAACCAAGAAGGTTATGGATAAGACAGGTATCAAGATTGATGACATTGATCTGATTGAAGCAAATGAAGCATTCGCTGCACAGTCTGTAGCAGTTGGCAAAGAATTAGGATTTGATCTCAAGAAGTTAAATGTCAATGGTGGTGCAATTGCACTTGGACATCCGGTAGGAGCTTCAGGCTGCCGTATCCTTGTAACATTGCTTCACGCTATGGAACAGAACAATGCCAAGACTGGTCTTGCAACCTTATGTATCGGCGGCGGCATGGGATGTGCTACCATCGTGAAACGAGAAGACTAAAGATATAGAAACGGAAAACTTTACACCAAAGTTAAGATGTGTGCTGGTGTTGATCAGCATACATCAAGACGGAGGTGTTTCGTTGTGTAATAGACTATGCGTTACAGGTCAACTGAAAGGAGACGAAATATGGATTTTGTATTATTTGAACAAAAAGGTGCGGTAGGTGTGATCACAATCAACCGCGAGAAAGCATTAAATGCTTTGAATTCACAGGTATTAGATGAGTTAAATGCAGTACTGGATGCAATAAAGCTTGATGAAGTAAGGTGCCTGATTTTAACAGGAGCAGGTGAGAAATCATTTGTAGCAGGTGCTGATATTGGAGAAATGAGCGCTTTAACAAAAGCAGAGGGCGAGGCTTTCGGTAAGAAGGGTAATGATGTATTCCGTAAGCTAGAGACATTCCCGATTCCAGTTATTGCAGCAATCAATGGTTTTGCACTGGGCGGTGGATGTGAGATTTCTATGAGCTGCGATATCAGAATTTGCTCAGAAAATGCAGTATTTGGACAGCCTGAGGTGGGTCTTGGCATCACACCAGGCTTTGGCGGCACACAGAGACTTGCACGTCTTGTAGGTGATGGCATGGCAAAGCAGATGATTTATTCTGCACGCAACATCAAGTCAGACGAGGCATATAGAATCGGACTTGTCAATGCGGTATACCAGATTGAGGAGTTAATGCCTGCAGCTGAGAAGATGGCAGCAGGAATCGCTAAGAACGCACCGATTGCAGTTCGTAACTGCAAGAAAGCAATCAATGAAGGTCTGCAGGTAGACATGGATCAGGCAATTGTCATCGAAGAGAAATTATTCGGAGACTGCTTTGAGTCATATGATCAGAAAGAGGGCATGACAGCCTTTCTTGAGAAACGTAAGGTAGAAGCATTTTTAAATAAATAAAAGGAGGATTTTCAAATGAAAGTAGGAATTATCGGAGCAGGCACAATGGGTGCCGGGATTGCACAGGCATTTGCGATGACAGACGGTTTTGAAGTGTGTCTTTGCGACATCAAGACAGAGTACGCTGAGGGCGGTAAGGCTAAAATCCAGAAGAATATGGATTTCCTTGTAGGCAAAGAGAAGATGACAAAGGATCAAGCTGATTCCATTATGGCTAAGATCACAGCAGGTCTGAATGACATCTGTGCAGACTGTGACCTCGTTGTAGAAGTAGCACTGGAGAAGATGGAGATTAAACAGTCTATATTCAAACAACTGATGGGAATCTGCAAGAAGGACTGCATCTTCGCATCGAACACATCATCACTTTCTATTACCAAGATTGGTGAGGGTCTCGACAGACCGATGATCGGTATGCATTTCTTCAATCCAGCTGACAGAATGAAGCTGGTAGAGGTGATCGCAGGTGAGAACACGCCAGATGATCTGGTTAAGAAAATTAAAGATATTGCTGTACAGATCGGCAAGACTCCTGTAGAAGTTAAGGAAGCTCCAGGATTTGTTGTAAATAGAATTCTGATCCCTATGATTAATGAAGCAATCGGTGTATGGGCAGCAGGCACAGCAAGTGCTGATGATATTGATGTTGCTATGCAGTTAGGCGCATCTCATCCGATGGGACCTCTTCATTTAGGAGATCTGGTAGGTCTGGACATTGTACTTGCAATCATGGAAGTACTTTACACAGAGACAGGCGACGAGAAGTATGCTCCACAGCCAAAGTTAAAGGAACTCGTTGCAGCAGGTAAGCTTGGTAAGAAGAGCGGAGAAGGAATCTTCTCCTATGCGAAGTAATCATTCCTGATTACTGCTGCATGCAGCCGAAAATCGAGGATTTTGAGACAGATTTTATATCAATAAGATGGAGGAAGAAAGACATGGATTTTTCATTCAGTAAAGAACATGAAATGATGCGAAAGCTTTTCAGTGATTTCGCACAAAATGAAGTAAAACCTCTGGCTCAGGAAGTTGATGAGACAGAAGAGTTCCCGAGAGAGACCACTAATAAGATGGCAAAGCTCGGTTTTTTAGGAATTCCTGTTCCGAAGGAATATGGCGGACAGGGCTGCGACGTATTAGCATATGCTATGTGCGTTGAGGAGCTTTCTAAAGTATGTGGTACTACAGGTGTTATCGTGTCAGCCCACACATCACTTTGCGTTGATCCGATCTTGACCTATGGTACAGAAGAACAGAAACAGAAATACGTAATTCCCCTCGCAAAGGGCGAGAAGCTTGGTGCATTTGGTCTGACAGAGCCAGGAGCAGGAACAGATGCTCAGGGTCAGCAGACAAAGGCTGTTTTAGATGGAGATGAGTATGTCCTCAACGGCTCTAAGATCTTCATCACAAATGGTAAAGAGGCAGATGTATATGTGATCTTCGCTATTACGGGCGTTCAGGAAGATGCAAGAGGAAGAAAGAAGAAAATCATCTCAGCATTCATTGTAGAGAAGGGAACACCTGGATTTACATTTGGAACAAAAGAGAAGAAGATGGGTATCCGTGGTTCATCCACATACGAACTGATCTTCACAGACTGTAGAATTCCAAAGGAGAACATGCTAGGTAAGGAAGGCAAGGGCTTCGGTATCGCTATGCATACACTTGATGGCGGACGTATCGGTATTGCCGCACAGGCACTCGGGCTCGCAGAGGGTGCTCTCGATGCTACCATTGCTTATGTAAAAGAGAGAAAGCAGTTTGGCAAGCCGATCGGTGCTTTCCAAAATACACAGTTCCAGATCGCAGACATGGCTACCAAGGTTAAGGCAGCACAGTTACTCGTATACAGAGCAGCAATCGCAAAGAGTACTCAGAAGGTATATTCTGAAGAAGCAGCTATGGCGAAGTTATATGCAGCAGAGGTTGCTATGGAAGTAACAACGAAGGCTGTACAGCTTCACGGCGGTTATGGCTACACAAGAGAATATGACGTTGAGCGTATGATGCGTGATGCTAAGATTACAGAGATTTACGAAGGAACAAGTGAGGTGCAGAAGATGGTTATTTCTGCCAATGTGATGAAGTAAATTGGCAATACTTGTTCAGCTGATGCACACGTGAGTCAATATGCATGGTGCAAAAAGCAAAACGAATTCAATTCATTCTTAATAAGGAGAGAAGACACAATGAAAATAGTTGTTTGTATTAAGCAAGTACCCGATACAAAGGGCGGCGTCAAGTTCAATCCTGACGGAACACTTGACAGAGGTGCAATGCTTACCATCATGAATCCAGATGACAAAGCGGGTCTGGAAGCAGCACTGAGATTAAAAGATCAATACGGCGCAGAGGTTACAGTTCTAACAATGGGACTTCCAAAGGCCGATGAAGTACTTCGTGAGGCTATGGCAATGGGTGCAGATAAAGGCATTCTGGTAACAGACAGAGTACTCGGCGGAGCTGATACCTGGGCTACATCACAGACCATCGCAGGCGCAATTCGTAACCTAGAGTATGATCTGATTATTACGGGACGTCAGGCAATCGACGGAGATACAGCACAGGTTGGACCTCAGATTTCTGAGCATCTTGGAATTCCTGTTATCTCTTATGCACAGGACATCAAGATTGATGGAGACAGTATAATTGTAGAGCGTCAGTTCGATGACAGATATCACGTATTAAAGGCTAAGATGCCTTGTCTGATTACAGCACTTGCAGAGTTGAATGATCCAAGATATATGACTCCAGGTGGAATCAAGGATGCATACCAGACAGAAGTAACTGTATGGGGACGTGCTGATCTGAAGGATGTAGATGACTCAAACCTTGGTTTGAAGGGTTCTCCTACACAGATTGCTAAGGCATCTGATCGAGTTAGAAAGGGAGCAGGCGAGAAGGTCGTTCTTGATGCTTCTGAAGCTGTAGATTACCTTGTTGACAAGATGAAAGTAAAACATATTTTATAAAAAAGAGAAAAGTGTGGTGAAAAATGATGAATATAGCAGAATATAAAGGAGTATTTGTCTTTGCACAGCAGGAAGATAATGAGCTTTCAGGTATCTCTCTGGAGCTTGTCGGAAAGGGCAAAGAACTTGCAAAAGACTTAGGAACAGAAGTGACAGCAGTATTAGTTGGATATGAAGTAAAAGGTCTGGCAGACAGACTGGCTCGCTACGGAGCAGATAAGGTCATTCTTGTAGATGATCCTGAATTAAAAGAGTATAGAACAGAGCCTTATACACATGCAATCGCATCAGTGATCGAGAAATATAAGCCTGAAATTTTCTTAGTAGGCGCTACCGCAATTGGCAGAGATTTAGGACCTCGTGTCTCAGCAAGAGTCCATACAGGCTTGACAGCAGACTGTACACAGCTTGATATCGGTGATTTTCCTCTAGTAGCTGTAGCGGGCAAGGAGCAGCTGCATAACCAGCTTTTAATGACTCGTCCTGCATTCGGTGGCAACACAATCGCTACCATCGCGTGCCCGAACTTCCGTCCTCAGATGGCGACTGTTCGTCCTGGCGTTATGCAAAAGGCAGCGAAGATCGAAGGTGCTAAAGCAGTTATTGATGAGTTCAATCCTGGATTTACACCGAACAATAACTATGTTGAGATCATGGAAGTGGTCAAGGCTGTTTCCAATACAGCTGATATCATGGATGCTAAGATTCTTGTATCAGGTGGACGTGGAGTAGGATGCTCTGAGAATTTCGGGATATTAAGAGATTTTGCAGAAGCAATCGGTGGAAATCTCAGCTGCTCTCGTGCTGTTGTAGATGCAGGCTGGAAGCCAAAGGATCTTCAGGTTGGACAGACAGGTAAGACTGTTCGCCCGAATATATACTTTGCAATTGGTATTTCAGGAGCGATTCAGCACTTAGCAGGTATGGAAGAGTCAGATATCATTATTGCGATCAACAAGGATGAGTCAGCACCGATTTTTGATGTTGCTGATTACGGTGTGGTAGGCGATCTAAACAAGATCCTTCCGATGTTGACAGAGAAGATCAAAGCAGAAAAAGCTGCTAATAAAGCAGCAAACGTATAAATAGAGTTATAGGAAATAAAGACACAAGCACTGTGGTTTGGCACAGACCATCCGCAGTGCTTTTGACTGCACCTTACATTGTTAAATGATTAACAATGTAAGGTGTAGGAAATGGAAAATAAAGAGGTGCGAAAGAATGAGTAAGAGTTTTAATGATCTGCTTTCAAAGGTTTCACAGTGTTCATTGAAGACTGTAGCTGTATCAAATGCACAGGATGATGCAGTATTGGAGGCAGTAAAAGCGGCTTATGAGAGAAATATTGCAAAGGCAATATTGGTTGGAGATCAGAAGAAGATAGAAGAGATTGCTAAGAGTATCGACATGGATCTGACACCATTTGAGATTATTCATGAGGATGACGAAGCTGTAGCAGCATTGAAGGCGGTTGAGCTTGTCAGTACAAAGAAGGCAGATATATTATTGAAGGGTTTGGTGGATACTAAGACGTTTTTACGTAGTGTCTTAGATAAGGAAGTTGGTCTTCGTACAGGAAAAATGATGTCCCATGTATGCGTATTCGAGATTAAGGGAATTGATCATTTGTTATTCTTAACAGATGTGGCATTTAATACGTACCCGTCATTGGAGGAGAAAGCTGACATTATCAGAAACACAGTTGAGATCACAATAGCCTGTGGTGTTGAGAATCCAAAGGTTGCTCCTGTTTGTGCAGTGGAAGTGGTCAACCCGAAGATGCCTCCGACAGTGGATGCAGATGCGCTGACCAAGATGAATGAGAACGGAGAGATCAAGGACTGTGTCGTTTACGGACCACTTTCTATGGATCTGGCAATTGATGAAGAAGCAGGAAAACACAAGGGAGTTTCTAATCCGGTGATAGGGAAAGCAGATATCATTCTATTTCCAGATATTGATTCTGGCAATATTACATACAAGACGCTGGTGCATACAGCAGACTGCAAGAACGGCAACCTGCTGATTGGCACGAAGGCTCCAGTTATTCTGACGTCACGTTCCGACAATTTTGAAGTGAAGCTGAATTCTATCGCTCTCGCCTCAGTAGTCGCCGAATCTATGAATTAGTCAGGGGAGAGTTCTCGTTGCGAAGCAATGAGACACCCCTGACAGATTAGTCAGGGGAGAGCTCTCGTTGCGAAGCAATGAGACACCCCTGACAGACTAGGGGAGAGCTCTCGTTGCGAAGCAATGAGACACCCCTGACAGACTAGGGGAGAGCGAGTCATAAAGGAGGAACATTATGGCAATCAAGAGTTTGATTATTAATCCTGGTTCTACATCAACCAAGATCGGTGTTTTTGAGGATGAGACCTTATTATTCGAGGAAACACTGCGTCATACGACTGAGGAAATTGCTCAGTATGACCTGATTGTAGAGCAGAAGGATTTTAGAAGAGAAATTATTTTGAACTTATTTAAAGAGAGAAATTTTGACATAGGTTCACTAGATATGGTAGTTGGCCGAGGCGGTATGTTAAAGCCGATTCCAGGTGGTACTTATGTAGTGACAGATGATTTACTGCACGACTTGATGATTGGAAAGCAGGGACAGCACGCATCTAACCTTGGCGGTATTCTTGCAAAGGAAATCGGTGATTCCATTGGTAAACCTTCATTTATCGTAGATCCAGTTGTTGTGGATGAGTTGATGCCGATTGCAAGATATTCAGGCGTTCCAGAGATTGCAAGAACGAGTGTATTTCATGCTCTGAACCAAAAGGCTGTTGCAAAGCGTTATGCGAAAGAGATTGGCAAGGCTTATAAGAGCCTGAACCTGATTGTTGTGCATATGGGCGGTGGTGTTTCAGTCGGAGCACATATGAATGGCAAGGTAGTTGATGTATTCAATGCTTTGGATGGTGACGGTGCATTTTCGCCAGAGAGAGCAGGTGCTGCTCCGTCAGGTGCCTTGATTACGATGTGCTTCTCGGGGAAATATACAGAGAAAGAAGTTTATAAGAAATTCGTTGGTAACGGTGGTTTCAATGCTTATCTTGGAACGAACGATATGCGTGAGGTCGAGAAGATGTCGCTAGTTGATCCGAAGGCAAAGGAAGTCAGAGATGCTTTTCTGCTCCAGATATGTAAGGACATCGGAGCTATGGCAACGGTCCTTTCGGGCAAGGTTGACCAGATTATTGTGACTGGTGGTATTGCATATAACAAAACTGTTGATGATGATATCAAGGCGAGAGTTGAATTTATTGCACCTGTTACGGTTTATCCTGGCGAGGATGAGCTTCTGGCTCTGGTACAGGGTGGATTACGTATCCTGAACGGAGAAGAAGAGGCACAGGTTTATTAAATTTCTGTAAAGAAAGGGCGGAAGCTGGGGTTCTGCTCTTTTTTTAGTTGAGAAAAGATTGGAATTAGTTTATAATCATTAACGGTGGGCAGTTTTACATTTTAATCAGTAGATGCCCAAGTACAAGGAGAATAGAATGAGTTCTGTAGATCAATATGGGAAGCCTTTAGGCAACTTGATGCAGTTTAAGAGTGATTTTTTTGAGAAGAATGATGCCATGCTGAAGATGGCGAATGAAATGGGAGATGTGCTTCGCAGGCAGCCAAAGCGTGAAGTATGTAAGATATGCGGAGGAAAGCTGGGAGAGCCGTTATTCACCAGTCACGATATAGGATACATTTTGTGCCCTGTATGCGGACAGCTGAATTCAGAATATGAAGATACGAATGAATTTGCGAATAAGGTTTATATAGAGGATGATTATCTCAAAAATTACAGTGAGCAAGATAAGGAAGCTTATCAGAAGCGTCTGGAGACGATTTATCTGCCAAAGGCAAATTATTTAAAGGATTGTCTTGTGAAGGAAGAGGTCAGCGTTGTGAAGCTTCTCGATATCGGAGCTGGTAGTGGTTATTTTGTACAGGCAGCGAAGAAGGCAGGCATGCAGGCGGAAGGAATCGAGATTTCGCAGGCGCAGGTGGACTTTGCAAATACGATGGCAGGCAGTCAGATTCTAAAGGCTGTAAACAGCGATCATATCAGTGAATACATCAGAAATGCCGATGCAAATGTATTATCAGCCATCGGAGTCTTTGAGCATATCATTACGCTAGATGACACTTTACAGGCGATTTCCGCAAATCCGAAAATTCAATATATTTATCTGTCAGTGCCGATGTTTTCGTTTAGCTGTGCGTTTGAGGCATCTCATCAGGCATGCTATAACAGACATGTAGGCGGCACACATACACATTTATTCTCGCAACAGTCTCTTCAGTATATGGCGGACAAGATGGGATTTGAAGTTGCATATCAGTGGAAGTTTGGTTCTGATGCCATGGATCTATATCGTATGCTTTGTGTATCATTAGAACAAAACGGGAATCCAGAATTCAAGGATTATTTTGCAGAGAAATTCGCACCATTATTAGACGATTTACAATTGGTATTTGATAAGAGTGATTTCGCTTCGGAAGTACATATGGTGATGAAGCGTAAATAGGGCAATATAGTGATAGAATGGTAAATAGAGCAAGGAGCGTTTAGAATGAAAATAATTGATAAGATATTTGGAACACATAGTGAGCGTGAGATCAAGATGATTGAGTCAATCGTAGATAAGATTGAAGCTCTGCGTCCTGCTATGATGGAACTGTCAGATAAGCAGCTCTGTGACAAGACAAAGGAATATAAAAAACGCTACAATGATGGAGAGACACTGGATGATCTGCTTCCAGAAGCATTTGCAACAGTACGTGAGGCAGCCAGAAGATCGCTCAATATGGAACACTACAGAGTACAGCTGATTGGTGGTGTTATTTTGCATCAGGGACGTATCGCAGAGATGCGTACTGGTGAGGGTAAGACACTGGTTTCGACTCTGCCCGCATACTTAAATGCCCTAGAGGGCAAGGGCGTACATGTCGTTACGGTCAATGATTATCTGGCAAAGCGAGATGCGGAGTGGATGGGACAGGTACATGAATTTCTAGGTCTGACTGTCGGCGTCGTCCTGAACAGCATGAAGTCTGAGGAGAGACGCGAAGCATATGCGTGTGATATTACATATGTAACAAATAATGAGATTGGATTCGACTATCTGCGTGATAATATGGTCATCTATAAGGAGCAGCTTGTACTTCGTGATCTGCACTATGCGATTATCGATGAGGTTGACTCGGTTCTGATTGATGAGGCAAGAACCCCTCTGATCATTTCAGGTATGGGCACGAAGTCTACCAAGATGTATGAGTTTTGTGATATGCTGGCGCGTACATTGAAACGTGGCGAGGATATGGAGGATCTGTCCAAGATGGATGCCATCATGGGTATCGAGCAGGAGGAGACAGGGGACTTTGTTGTTAATGAGAAGGACAAGATTGTTAACCTGACAACACAGGGTGTATCTAGAGTGGAGCAGTTCTTCCAGATTGAGAACCTTGCTGATGCCGACAACCTTGAGATTCAGCATAATATTATTCTGGCGCTGCGTGCACACAATCTAATGTTCCGTGACCAGGACTACGTAGTGAAGGATGATCAGGTATTGATCGTTGACGAATTTACTGGACGTATCATGCCAGGACGCCGTTACTCAGACGGTCTGCATCAGGCAATTGAAGCGAAGGAGCATGTAAAGGTAAAACGCGAAAGCAAGACGGTTGCAACGATTACTTTCCAGAATTTCTTCAATAAATATGGGAAGAAGTCAGGTATGACTGGTACGGCTTTGACAGAGGAGAAGGAGTTCCGTGATATATACGGAATGGATGTTGTTGAGATCCCGACCAATGTTCCGGTAGCCAGAATCGATCAGCAGGATGCGGTTTATAAGTCTAAGAAAGAGAAATTATTTGCAATCTGCAATGAAATAGAAGTCACTCATAAAACAGGCCAGCCGATACTAGTTGGTACCATTACAATCGAGGCATCAGAGGAAATCAGCAACATGCTCAGAAAACGTGGTATCCAACATAAGGTACTGAATGCGAAATTTCATGAGTTAGAGGCAGAGATTGTTGCGGATGCAGGTATTCATGGAGCGGTTACGATTGCAACGAATATGGCTGGTCGTGGTACAGACATTAAGCTAGATACGGAAGCAAAGGCAGCAGGCGGATTAAAGATTATCGGTACAGAAAGACATGAGTCCAGACGTATTGACAATCAGTTGCGTGGACGTTCTGGTCGTCAGGGTGATCCTGGTATATCCAGATTCTATATCTCTCTTGAGGATGATCTGATGAGGCTGTTTGGTTCAGAACGTCTGATGTCCGTGTTTAATACATTGGGTGTACCAGAAAATGAACAGATTGAGCATAAAATGCTGACCAATGCCATTGAAAAAGCGCAGATGAAGATTGAGAATAATAACTATGGCATCAGAAAGAACCTGTTAGAGTACGACCGAGTTAATAATGAACAGAGAGAAATCATCTATGGTGAGAGACGTCGTGTGCTTGATGGAGAGAGCATGAGGGATGCTATCTACAAGATGATTACAGACTTTATTGAGAATTCTGTAGATATGGTCATCGGAGATGATTCAACATCTGAGGAATGGAATCTGAAGGAATTGAATCATGTGATTATTCCGGTTATCCCGATTGAGAAAATAATCACCCCAGAGATTAAGGGGCTGACGAAGAATGAATTGAAGCACAAGCTGAAAGAAGAGGCAGTCAAGTTCTATGAGAGCAAGGAAGCCGAATTCCCTGAGCCTGAGAAGTTAAGAGAGTTTGAACGTGTAGTGCTGCTAAAGGTTATTGATAATAAGTGGATGGATCATATTGACGATATGGATCAGCTGCGTCAGGGTATCGGTCTACAGGCATATGCACAGAGAGACCCACTCGTAGAATATAAGATGATGGGTTATGACATGTTCGATTCCATGACGGCCAATATTCAGGAGGAGACCGTGCGCGTGCTGTCTCATATCCGCATTGAGCAGAAGGTAGAACGTGAGCAGGTAGCTAAAGTGACTGGAACGAACAAGGATGACTCCGTAGCGAAGACACCTCAAAAGCGAGAGGCAGAAAAGGTATATCCCAACGATCCTTGCCCCTGCGGCTCCGGAAAGAAATACAAGCAGTGTTGCGGGAAACGTTAGTTGCGAAGCAACTGACGTCGGAAATCACAAAGTGATTTTCGATAGAGTAGAGGTACAGAGAAAATGAAAGAAAAAACCTTGAGGCTGTGAAGGAAACGTTAAGAGGAATTGGTATTTATGGTAGAATTAGATGCAATCAAAACTGAATTAATTACATATGAAACTCCACTTGCAGAGATGAAGCTCTCACTTGCATTGGATGCAAAGGCAGAACGTGTGCAGGAGCTGGTGCGTGAGATGGAAGCTCCTGGATTTTGGGATGACACAGAGCACTCACAGGTCTACATGAAGGAATTAAAAAACCTGAAAGACTGCATTGAGACTTTTCAGGAGCTAGAAACAGGCTATGAGGATATTCAGACTCTGCTGGAAATGGGTTATGAAGAAAATGATGCATCCATGGTGGCAGATATACAGCAGGAATTTGATGAGTTTAAAGAAAAGTATGATCAGCTTCGAATCAGTACGCTGTTATCAGGAGAGTTTGACCATAATCATGCAATTTTAAAGCTGAATGCAGGTGCAGGCGGCACGGAAAGCTGTGACTGGGCAGCCATGCTCTATCGGATGTACAATCGCTGGGCGGAGGACAAGGGCTTTTCGGTTGAAGTACTAGATTATTTAGATGGAGATGAGGCTGGGATTAAATCGGTCACCTTTCAGGTCAATGGAGAAAATGCATTTGGATATTTGAAATCAGAAAAGGGTGTACACAGACTGGTCAGAATTTCGCCCTTTAATGCGCAGGGAAAGAGACAGACATCTTTTGTATCACTGGATGTTATGCCAGATATAGAGGAAGATCTGGATGTAGATATTGATGAAGGCGATTTGCGTATTGATACCTATCGAAGTAGCGGTGCTGGTGGACAGCACATTAATAAAACGTCATCGGCTATCCGAATCACACATATTCCGACAGGCGTTGTAGTACAGTGTCAGAATGAACGGTCACAGCATATGAATAAGGACAAAGCGATGCAGATGTTAAAGGCGAAACTGTTTCTATTAAAGAAGGAAGCCAATGCAGAGAAGCTTTCTGATATTCGTGGCGAAGTAAAGGATATTGGCTGGGGCAATCAGATTCGTTCTTATGTACTGCAGCCGTATACGATGGTCAAGGATCATAGAACGAATATGGAAGTCGCACAGGCTGACAGTGTGCTGGACGGAAAGATTGATCCATTGATTAATGCTTATCTGAAATGGATTGCCTTAGGTAACTGACATAAATATATTGAAATATATTGAAAAGTGCAAGCGAATGCTTGCATTTTTTAAATCTATATGTTAAACTCATATCCATCGGTGAAAGACAACTGTGCGCGAAGAGAGGACAAACGAATACAGCTGTACACGAGTCGAGGACATACAGACAAATCAGAGCAGGAGGTGCTGCTATGACAGAGGAAAATGGATATTTTATCGTCAAGCAGAAAGCTTTACCGGAGGTGCTGCTGAGGGTGGTAGAGGCCAAGAATCTATTGGAAACAGAGAAGGTGCTGACAGTACAGGAAGCGACAGACAAAGTAGGCATCAGTAGAAGCTCATTCTATAAATATAAGGATGATGTATTCCAGTTTCATGATAATACACAAGGCAAAACGATCACATTGACATTCCAGATGGAGGATAAGCCAGGACTGCTGGCAGATGTATTGAAAATAGTAGCTGCTTTCGGAGCAAATATCCTTACAATTCATCAAAGCATACCAATCAATGCGGTCGCATCACTCAGCATCAGTGTCCAGGTATTGCCGACGACAGGAGATGTATCCAAGATGGTGGCTAGTATGGAAAAGCAAGATGGCGTACATTACGTCAAGATTTTGGCAAGAGAATAGAGAATCACTCATAGAAAAGGGGAAAGAAAATGGTCAACATAGCAGTTTTAGGATATGGTACAGTGGGATCAGGAGTTGTAGAGGTCATCAATACCAATTCAAGCAGTATTAATAAAAAGGCAGGAGAAGAGATTCAGATCAAATATGTTTTGGATTTGAGAGATTTTCCAGAGGATCCGGTACAAGATAAGATTGTGCATGACTTCAATGTCATCCTGAAGGATGATGATATTAAGATCGTTGTAGAGGTTATGGGTGGTTTGAATCCTGCCTATAGCTTCGTAAAACAGTGTCTGGAGGCAGGTAAGAGCGTTTGTACCTCTAACAAAGAACTGGTAGCGAAGTATGGTCCAGAGTTGCTGCAGATTGCAAGAGACAAAAATATTAACTTCCTGTTTGAGGCAAGTGTAGGCGGTGGTATTCCAATTATTCGTCCGCTGAACTCTTCACTGACAGCAGATGAGATTTACGAGATTACAGGTATTTTAAACGGTACCACAAACTATATTCTCAGCAAGATGTCTGAGGAGGGCTGGGAGTTTGATAATGCATTAAAGAAAGCACAGGAATTCGGATATGCAGAGCGTAATCCTGAGGCAGATATCGAAGGCTATGATGCATGCCGCAAGATTGCTATACTATCATCGCTTGCTTTTGGAAATCATGTAGATTATGAAGATATTTATACAGAAGGCATTTCAAAGATTACTGGTAAGGATATCCAGTATGCAAAGAAGCTGGGAATGGCAATTAAGTTGTTAGCGGATAGCAAACGTGATGGAGACCATTTTTATGCAATGGTAGCTCCCTTTATGATTGTAAAATCGCACCCTTTATTCAACATAAACGATGTATTTAATGGCATTTTTGTAAAGGGTAATGTAATCGGAGATGTGATGTTCTACGGAAGTGGTGCAGGAAAACTGCCGACAGCCAGTGCTGTTGTAGCGGATGTAGTGGATGCGACCAAGCATCTGAAGAGAAATGTGATGTCATTCTGGAGCAGCAAGAAGCTGGAATTGACTAGCATTGAAAGTGCAAAGCGCAGGTTTTTTGTTCGGATTCATGGTAATCAGGATGCAATGCTTGCCGATATTCAGGCGGCATTTGGTACAGTAGAGGTTGTGACCCTAGAGGGTGTCAAGGATGAGTTTGGATTGATTACACAGGTTATGACAGAAGGACAGTACCATGAGGCAGCAGGAAAGCTGGATACAATTCTTTCCATGATACGCATTAAGGGTTGAAAAATAATGAAAGACAGGGGAAATGAGATATGAAGTATATCATAGTTCTTGGAGACGGCATGGCCGATGAACCAATCGAAGAGCTGGGTAAGAAAACTCCGCTGGAGTACGCAGATACCGCAACAATGGATCTGTTGGCAGCAAAGGCGGAAATCGGACTACTGCATACGATTCCTGACGGAATGAAGCCAGGATCGGACACGGCAAACCTATCCGTACTGGGATACGATCCGAAGATTTATTACTCTGGCAGATCACCATTGGAAGCACTCAGTATCGGTGTACCGATGAGGGATACAGACATTGCTCTGAGATGCAATATTGTCACACTTTCAGATGAAGAGGATCTATTTGAAGAAAAGACGATGATTGATCATAGTTCCAGTGAGATTTCAACAGAGGATTGCGCTGTGCTGTTGGATGATGTGCGAAAGGCTCTGGAAAATGAAACATTTCAATTTTATGTAGGTACCAGCTACCGCCATTGTATGATATGGAACAATGGACATGTTGAGGAACTGAGTCAGCCGCATGATATTCTGGGCAGAGTCATTGGATCATATCTGCCAGCAGATGAAGTTTTTACCAATATGATGAAAAAAAGCTATGAGATTCTAAAGGATCATCCGATTAACCTAGAAAGAAAGAAGCAGGGATTGCATCCTGCTAACTGCTGTTGGTTCTGGGGCGCAGGTACCAAGCCGATGTTGGCATCGTTTTCGGAAAAGTATGGAAAAAGCGGCGCAATGATTTCTGCGGTCGATCTGCTCAAGGGTATTGCGGTCGGAGCAAGTATGGGCGTCATCCATGTGGAAGGTGCAAACGGTGGACTGCATACGAATTACGAAGGAAAAGCAGATGCTGCAGTGAAAGCACTTTTACAAGAAGGCTATGATTTTGTATATCTTCATGTGGAAGCACCTGATGAGATGGGACATCAGGGAAGCGTGGAGAGAAAGGTACAGTCAATAGAGTATCTGGATGAACGCATTATCAAACCAGTCATGGAGGCTATGGAGGCATCGGGAGAGGACTACCGTATGCTGATTCTGCCGGATCATCCGACACCAATCAGAATCAGGACACATACTAGTGAGCCTGTACCATATTTGCTGTATGACAGTCGCAAACAAATGAAGAAGCAATGGCGATACAATGAACGGGAAGCCAAGGCTTCAGGTAAGTATATAGCAGAAGGACATAAAATGATGGAGAAGCTGTTGGAGTGTCAATAGCCATCCAAAACAAGGAGGAAAATATGGTAGTAGTAAAGAAATTCGGTGGGACATCCGTTGCTAATAAGGAGAGAATTTATAATGTAGCCAATCGCTGTATCAAGGATTATAAAGAAGGAAAAGACGTTGTAATCGTTCTCTCTGCAATGGGCAAACAGACAGATGTACTGATCGATCTGGCAAAGGACATCAGTGACAGTCCATCCAAAAGAGAAATGGATATGCTGTTGACTACGGGAGAACAGACTTCCGTTGCGCTGATGGCAATGGCATTGAATGCTCTTGGAGTACCGGCGGTATCCCTAAATGCATTTCAAGTGGCAATGCATACAACAAGTGCATACAGCAATGCAAGGTTAAAAAGAATTGATACAGAACGCATCCGACATGAACTGGATCAGAGAAGGATTGTAGTGGTTACAGGCTTTCAGGGAGTCAATAAATATGATGATTTTACAACACTTGGGCGTGGCGGGTCAGATACGACAGCTGTAGCACTGGCAGCATCACTGCATGCTGATTCTTGTGAGATATTTACGGATGTAGACGGTGTCTATACTGCAGACCCGAGAGTTGTAAAGAATGCAAGAAAGATGAAAGAGATTACATATGATGAAATGTTGGATCTGGCGACACTGGGTGCAGGTGTATTGCATAACCGTTCGGTAGAGCTGGCAAAGAAATACGGCGTACAGTTGGTTGTACGTTCTAGTCTGACAGAAGCAAAAGGAACCGTTGTTAAGGAGGTAGTGAAAGTGGAGAGAATGTTGGTAAGCGGCATAGCAGCTGATAAAAATGTAACGAGAATTTCAATGATAGGTCTTGCAGATAAGCCAGGTGTGGCATTCAGAGTATTTGATGCGTTAGCGAAAGCAAATATCAATGTAGATATGATCTTGCAGTCAATCGGTCGTGATCAGACAAAGGATATTTCCTTTACGATTCCCAGGGATGCGACAGAAGAAGCACTGAAGGTATTGGAGGATAATCAGGAGCGACTGACCTACCAGGAAATCAAGTATAAAGACACTGTAGCAAAGGTATCCATCGTAGGAGCTGGTATGATGAGCAACCCTGGTGTGGCAGCTAAGATGTTTGAATGTCTCTTCAATTCCAATATCAATATCAATATGATTTCCACGTCAGAAATCAGAGTCACAGTATTGATTGATGAAACAGAGATTGAGAAAGCTATGAATGCGATTCATGATGCATTTGGTTTAGAGGACTAAAATATGGTATGATAGAATTATCTAGAGAGGAGAAGCTGTATGAGAAGACTAAAGAAAATACTGATATTAGGACTAGCAACAGCAATGGTAACAATTTCAGTAGATTTGCCTGTCTATGCAGAAGCGGAAAATAATTTTGACTTGAACGGAGATGGGTATCTGGATGCCTATGATTATAATGGTGACGGAGTTGCTGATCTTGTAGATATAAACGGGGATGGAATTTCTGAGACACCGCTCAAAGGGCAAGAGAATCCGATGTACAGTCCCTTACCGTTGCCACGGGAAACCGTTGATCTGAAATATTATACATTAACAAATACCGGCGCACACATTCTATCATACTCTGTTGATGGTGGCATGACATGGAGTTTAGGAACAACATCAAACCCAGTCGATTTGTCACCAGTGCAATATTCTCTGGCTCCAGGAGGAACAATCTACGTGAAATATTTGCCGGAGAATGGATCGTACTTCTTGGAATCTTCGGTACAGACTATCAAGCTGACACAGGCATCAGTACCAGTAGGGACATATGCAGTAGATCCAACCACATCGAACGGAAAAGGTACTATTTACGGTGTGGATGCAAGTATGGAGTATGCAAATGCTTTATTGCTTGGAGCGCCTTATCATGCAATTACAAGAAGTTCTTTAGAAGTAGACCCTGGTTCCTATTATATCCGAGTTGCAACAGCAGGCAGTCGCTTTTTCTCGGACACCGTTCGGCTGACAGTCAATCCTTTTAAGAGCACGAAGGAGTCGAAACCCAATGCAGTATTTGATGCCGCCAGCATGGTTCTCAGCAATATGAGCAGTGGGATGGAGTACTGTTTTGATGGTGTGACATGGACACACATTGCAGATGGGTCACCAACAAGCAAGACTCTGACGGAGGATGATGCCAAAAATGCATTGGCTCACGGGATTCAGGTCATCAAAAAAGGAAATGGCTCTACTACAACAGATTCTGATATTCAGACGATCACGATACACAAAGGCAGTACGCCTAATGTGGTTCAGGGAGTGGCACCGACTGATACAGGAAACTCAGGTAAGATTATTAATGTAAATGCAAGCATGCAGTATAAAGCAAATGGAGCTGCTTCATGGATTGATATTGGTTCTAATACAGTAACCAATCTGGCACCTGGAACTTATCTAGTGCGTATACGGGCAACGGGTGTGACCATAGCAAGTGATTCTGTCACAGTCAATATCGGAGCATTTAGACCGACGGTTCTGCCAAAGGAGCACACACCAGGTATAGACTTCAATGCGATGAATATGATGCTGTCTGATATCCTTGGCACAAAGTATTCATTAGATGGCGGTACAAACTGGACATATGCGAAGGACTATAATCAGATACAGCTGCATGACGGACAGGTCAGTACAGACAAGGGAATCAAAGCATTCAGACCTGGTAATGGTACTACAACATCTGATTCCGATATACAGAGCCTTTCCATTCATCGGGCAAATACCCCTTCGGGAATTAGTGCCGCAAGCGCAACCAGTACATCTCTCGGAGCAATTAATGGTCTGACAACAAATATGGAATATGGACCAAAGGGTGGTTCGTGGACAGCAGCCACTACGTCTTCTGTGTTGCTGCCAGCAGGAGTTTATTACGTCAGAACAAGAGGTGCCTATACAACACTGCCTAGTAATCCTGTAGAAATAAATATCAATACAGCGGCGACGCCAGTTCCTGTCACACCAATTGTTACGAAACCGACAGCAGCACCGACACCTGTTCCAGTACCACAGAAAACCGATACAGGCAGTCAGGATAAGGACAGTGCAGCTGAAAAAGAACTAACACAAGAAGAGATCGACGAGAAGATCAAGGAAGAAGCTGCCAAGAAGGCAGAAGCGGAGCAGTCGCAGGAGTCAATTCCAACCCCGATTCCTGTAGCTGGAGAGCCTAATATAGTAGGCAATGAAGGTGTTTCGGGCTGGGCAGCAATAGAACAGTCTATTACAGCAGAGCCTGTTGTAGTGAATATGAATGGTGCAACAGAGGTTCCAGCATCAGTACTGAAGGCTGTCAAATCAGCAAAGTCAGAGTTGGTGATTGGCATTAGTGAAGAGATTGTCTGGACGATTCCAGGCAGTGCTGTTGCAGACGATGTTACAGATGTCAATCTGGGAGTAGTAGAAAATACCGCATCAATCCCTCAGGAGGCGGTCGATACAGTGGCGGCCAACAGTATTGAGACGAAACAGTTTGAGATAGAATATAACGGTGCATTTGGATTCTGGGCGACTCTTTCTATGAGAACGAATCAAGATCATGCTGGAAAATATGCAAACCTTTTCTGCTATCATGGTACAGGTGAACCGATGGAGTTTATCGATTCCAGCCAGATCGATGCAAATGGAGGTATGAAATTTGGTATGGTGCATGCTTCCTCCTATGTGATTGTGGTCAGTGATGAGAAATATAGTCAAGACGCTGTAGAAGGAACAGAGAATGTGAAGGTTAAGAGTAGTGAGAAAGAAAGTAAGACCGCTTGGATCTTGCTTGGGATTCTACTTTTCTCGATTGTGATCGTTGCAGCTGCAGTGATTGTAGTGATGAGGAAGAGACAACGGGATTTGAAAAAGCAGCACAGACAGCAGCATGGTACACCGCATAAAAAATAGGTAGATTAAATAGAGTGATAGAGTCATAGAGAAAACGGTGAATAGAATAAACTATTCACCGTTTAGTTCGTGATAGAAATTGGCGAGTACGGTAAAAAAGTAGGGTCTGACCCAAAGTAATGCAAGCCCGCAGGAGAGGAAAATCAAGAAGTACCATCCGATAAAGCTTAAATAGATATAAAAGAATCTTCCTTTC
>CAZACC010000013.1:0-30896 GCA_964483545.1 uncultured Lachnospiraceae bacterium | reverse complement strand
TGGACTCCTGAAATTCATCATATGCCTTTTCCACTCCGAGCATATCCAGTGCATAAATATGTTCTAGTTCTACACTTGTTTCCTCTGGCATTTCGTAGTCCACATGAGTTGTAACCGTCTGCAGCACACGTCCAGCTGCCGCAATACAGACATCCGTTATCTTTCTGTCGACTTGTTTCTCCAGTGTTTCCTTGATGGCTCTGATGGTCTTTCCCACCTTATTGATATCGTGAATCTGACCATCCAGCATCGCCCTTGTATCGTGTTCCTTTGTCTGCTGCGCCACTACATGAAATGTGTCTCCAGTTTTGTATCCGACTGTTCCGACGATGCTTCGTGTTCCAATATCAAGTCCAAATACCAATTGTCCTGGATATTTTTTTCTTTCTGCCATTGATTGTTCCCCCAACTGCATTTTATCTTTTAAATAGTGCCTTGATCTGATCGATGGTGTGGGCGGTATCGCCGCTATTATCTATCACCCTACTGCAATATCTGCGAAAAGCCGTCTCATCTGACTGTGCTTTCATGATTCCTTCTATCTTGTCATCAGTATAACCCCGTGACTCACGCAATCTTCTTTTTCTAGTCTCTATATCTGCATAAATATACCAAAGCTCATCGCAGACCTCTGTATATCCATCCTCTATCAGTAACGCAGCTTCGATAAAAAAATAATCTGCAATGCCTTTATCCTGTTCTGCTTTTATTTCAGACAAAATATATCGTTTGACTGTAGGATGAATGATTGCATTTACCTGAGTCAGTCTGTCCTTCGTGCTCTCTTCAAAGATTGCTGAAGCCATTTTACTCTTATCTATTTTCCCATCCTCTGCCAGAATGCCTTCTCCCAGCAGACAAATCAATGGTCTGTAACACTCTGCTCCAGGCATTTCCAGTGCATGTGCTACTTCATCAGCAATCAGAATCCTACAACTACACAGTTCACCAATCCATTTCAACACTTCTGATTTTCCTGATCCGACACCGCCTGTAATTCCTATAATCTTCATATCACTTCGCCTCATACCAGTTATTTCCTGTATGCATATCGATTTCCAGATTGACTGTCAGTACTGCGGCAGCATGCATTTCTTCTGCCAGGATCTGTTCTACACGCTCTGTTTCATTCTGTGCGGCCTCTATCAGCAGTTCATCATGTACTTGTAAGATCAGTCTCGACTGCAGCTTTTCTTTTTCCAGTCGGTCATGTACACGAATCATTGCAATCTTTATAATATCTGCTGCTGTTCCCTGGATTGGTGCATTCATTGCAACACGCTCTCCAAAGCCCCTCTGTGCGAAGTTTGCAGACTGCAGCTCTGGCACTGGTCTCCTCCTGCCGAACATCGTCGTTACATAGCCATTCTTTTTTGCATCCTCTACCAATCGTTCCAGAAATACCTTCACCTGTGGGTAAGTTTCAAAGTACCGGTCGATGTATTCCTTTGCTTCTTTTCTGGAGATACTCAATCCCTGACTCAATCCGAAGGAACTAATGCCGTATACAATCCCAAAATTAACTGCCTTTGCATTTCTTCTCTGCAGGCTTGTAACCTCATTCAGTGGCACATGGAATACCTCGGAGGCAGTAATCCTGTGAATGTCCTCATCCTGACCATAAGCAGCGATCAACTTCTCATCACCCGACATATGTGCCAGAATACGCAACTCAATCTGTGAATAATCGGCATCTATAAAGACGAATCCATCCTTTGGCACGAATACTTTTCTGATCAGTCTGCCCTGTTCCATTCTGACTGGTATATTCTGTAGATTCGGTTCTGTCGAGCTGATCCGTCCTGTCGCTGTGATCGTCTGGTTGAAATGTGAATGAATTCTATTGTTTTCGTCTATATAATTAGCCAATCCATCTGCATATGTGGACTTGAGCTTTGCAAGACCTCTGTACTCAAGTATATCTGCAACAAAAGGATACTCCGGAGCTAACTTCTCTAATACATCAGCTGCTGTTGAATATCCTGTCTTTGTTTTCTTTCCACCTGGTATCTGCTTCTTCTCAAACAGAATCTCACCCAGCTGTTTCGGAGAATTAATATTAAAGTCCTCACCTGCCTGTTCATGAATGGTCTGTTCGAGCTTTTCAATATGCGCACCGAGTTCCCTGCCATACTGTTTCAATTCCTCAGGGCGCACCATGATACCGTCAGTTTCCATATCATACAGACAGAGTACCAAGGGCATTTCTATCGTTTCAAACAAATGAAGCATGCCGCTCTGTTCCAGCTTATTCTTTAATACGGTATATGCTCGGTAGGATACATAAGCATCATAGCATGCAAATTCCAGATACTTTGTCGGTTCTTCATGAGCAGCCTCCTGCAGGTTTTTTTTCCCAAATGCCTGTACGCTGTTTGGAATCATAAGAGCTAGGTATTCATTCGCAATATCTGTATTTTCATAATTATTTTTTAATGGATTCAGTAAATACGCTGCTATTCCTGTATCAAAGCATTTCTCTGTCAGCATATGTGATACGGAGGCTGCCTCCGACTCCCAAGGATTCTCATTGTGGTGCAGCAGATGCGGCAGACAACGTTTCAGATCAAACACTGAAAAAACAGTATCGTCGCTACTCCTCATAAGCAGATTCATCTGATCACACAAATAGCCTGCGTTGATCTGCCCCTGTGCTTCCAGATAATAGATATCCGACTCAGAATAAGCCAGTGACAATCCCAGAATCTCGTCATCACCCATGAATTGAAACCCGATACAGGATGCTTCTTTTGCTGCTATAAAGATCTCCTCTGCTCGATTCATATCAGTAATATGACAAAATGCTGAAGCTTGATCATTCTGCACCATATTGTCATGCTCAAACCGTGTCAGAAGATTCTTGAACTCCAGCTGCTTCATAATCGCATAGGCTTCCTGTGTGTACATGTTTTTGATACGGGCATGATCCAGATCATACGGAATATCTGCATGGATATTAATCGTGGCAAGTACCTTTGACAACTCTGCCATATCAAAATGTGCTTCCAGCGATTCGCGGATGCTCTTTTTTGCAATCTCTGGTATATGTCCTTTTAGATTTTCTATCGTTCCATAGGTAACAACCAGTTCTGTTGCTGTTTTTTCTCCTACCTTCGGCACACCAGGGATATTGTCCGATGAATCCCCCATCAGTGCCTTGAGTTCTATCATTCCTGCAGGAGTCACCTGATATTCCTCTATGACATCCTGTGTATAATAATCCTTAATCGTCGTCTTGCCACCACGCGTCTTCGGTATTCTGATCTTAATTCTATCAGTTGCGATCTGCAGCAAATCTCGATCTCCTGATACAAGTGACACCTCTATGCCGTCTGCCTCCGCTCTCTTGGCAAGTGTTCCAAGGATATCATCTGCCTCCAGCCCCTCCTGCATCATGATCTGGATTCCCATTGCCTGCAGCAGCTCCTTGATGACAGGCACTTGTTCACGGAATTCATCAGGAGCAGGCTTTCTTGTTCCTTTATATGCCTCATAGATGACATGGCGAAAAGTAGGCGCTTTCATGTCAAAAGCCACGATTAGATAATCCGGTTTTTCTTCCTCCAGAATCTTGAACATAATATTCAGAAATCCATACACCGCATTCGTATGAAGTCCTGCGGAATTCGTCAGATCCGGCATCCCGTAAAAGGCTCTGTTCAGTATACTGTGTCCATCTATCAATACCAACTTTTCACTCATATTCCAACTCCATATACAATCAGTATTCTGACAATACTGACTCCCAGCATCACTAATGTTGCCAATAGAACAAGCTGTCTCACAGCCACCAGATATTCATGGATGAACAGGCAGTTCTTTGAGTTTTGAATTTTCTGCTGCAGTTCCTTTTGTAAGTCAAAGGTCGTTCCATCCTCCAGACGAATCAGTGCCTCTTTGATCAGGTAATTGATTTCCATCTCCTCATAGCATTTCGGGCACTCTTCAATATGCGTCAGAAACTCACGCAGTTGTGATCCTGTCAGCCTGTCATCAATATACATTTGTATATATTGCTCTGTATCACTACATTTCATAGACTCATCCTCGCACATTCCATTTTACTATACACCAAATATGCCCCTTTCACAAGTACTTCATGCAAGATATTGTGCTAATGATATTGTAATATGATTCCATATCAGTAATAAAAGAGCATGACCATTAAAGCAATCATACTCCTGTTATCCTATCCAAATATGAAATTTTATTTTTGAATAATCTCTATTTCTTCCCCTACACCAAGCTGCATCAATATATATAATCTGTTTTCCCGGTCATACTCATGAATGCATTTTCTTGTCAGACACTTAATAATAACAATCGACAGACTATCAGCAGGCTCCTCCGTATGAAGATTATATGCCCTACCATCGTATGTAAAAGAAACCTCAACTTGACTGCTGTCCTTTATACAGCTGATTGCAAACTCAATATTATTGGCATGTTTTAGTAAATGATTGACAACCACCTCTTCAATCATCAGCTGTATCATATTGATTTCCTTAACACCCAGTCTCCTGCTGCGTCCATATTGATCACATTGATCAAAGAAATCAGAAAAATCGAAATTTTTGTCTTTAATCTGTACTGTCAGTGTATCCTTAGCATCCATTAATATACGTATCCCCAATATTTTCTGAAACAAACTCATTATACCCTATATTACTAAATCTGTCGCTTACTTTTTTTACAAAGGACATGTAAATTATGGAAAATAACAGTGTGAAAATATGTCACAACACTATTCAATTTCTTTATCAATCAGGCTGAAGAAAAACTTCTCCTTGACCGGATTATCAATAACACGTACCGGCTTAAGCTGGTTCAGACTGACGCCTCGCTTTACCTGCAGGTCTCTGTACAAAGCGTAAGTCTCAGACTGTACATAGTGAAGCTCTGTCCTTCCGAGTACGTTCGTCTGTATTTTCTTACCGAAGGAAGGGTTGGCAATTCCAAGCTTTTCTTCAATAAGATCTCTACAGACTTCATGAGATGTATCTGTAATTGGTTTTTCTGTCTCCGCAAATACTACATATCTTCCCGGTTCTACATCTGTATCAGCATAAATGCTGTAATCCAACACTTCACATCCGACTGCTTTTTTCAGCTCTGATATTGCCCATGCGACAGCTTCATCATTGGTCTTCTCTCCCGCAATGCTGATCATCTGATTCTTACGGTATACGAATTTAATCTTCGGAGATTCCTTATGGAAGCCAGTCACTCTGATGACATCTTTGATTTTATAACGATAAAATCCAGAGGTATTGGTGATTACAATCTCGTAATCCTTTCCAGTCTCCAGCTGGTCGATTGTACAAGTCACATTCTCATCTTCTGCTTCTACAGGTATAAACTCGTAAAATCCGCTCTGCGGAAGCAACACGAACTCGCCTTCTTCCATATACCTTGCAACTGCCATCAAGGATTCTGATGCACCATACACCGAGAAATAAATTGGTATCTCTCCCAAATATTTTCTCATTTTAATGGTATAATCCGCAAATCCTCCAGTTCCGATTGCACTGACCCATTCCATTTTCGGCCACACTCTTGGAATAATCGGTTCTTCAAAGCCCTGTTCAAAAATGGCTCTCAGTTCCTTTGCACGTACCGGATTCGGGCGCAAATTATTCTCCATTTTCGTTCTAAGCTCTGGAGCCATATTAATTGATGCGTCAATCGTGCCTGTCTCGATATCATGCAGCAGCATCTCCCAGTTGACTTCCATATAATGCATCAGATCCACGAGTGCCGTCATAAATGCTGAAACCATATAGATCAAGTTCTTCTCTTCCATGGCATAGCGAATCTTCATATACTTCATATCCATCTTGCCCTCAGCAAATATAACTTCTATCGGAGAAGAAAAAAGGTATGGCAGAAACTGCTTCACATGTCCCAGAGAAGTCGCAGAAATCGGACCGACTGGGATGCCGTTTTTGAGTTTTTTCTGCTTTGCCTCCATGGCATACAGTCCTTTTCCCTTTTTCAATTTCTTGCCGAATTTTTCACGATAATAATCACCTACAAGAGAAAACATAAGGTTTGCGCTATATTCACTATAGAGCTTAACCGTATCCTGTGACACAGGGATTTTCTTCGGAACACCGACGCTGCCAGAGCTGATTGCATAATGAATAATCGGATAAGTCGTAATCAGGTTCTCCTCACCATCTATCATGCGGGCTATGTATCCTGCATAATCATCATATGTACTGAATGGTACAAGCCTTTTATAATCTTCGATATTTTTCACATCGCCAAAATGGTTTGCTTTGCCATACTCTGTATCTGCATTATCACGAACAATCTTCATTAACAGTTCTTCACTGGTTTTCACCGCCGTTTCACAGAGTCTGTCCAGTTCTGTAATTGCATTCTTTCCTTCGTTTGTAACCTTTTGCAATACAAGTGCATTCATGATTTTGTTCTTCATTTCTTTCCTCCTGTGTCTGTGTCCTTTAGTTTGATGCAGCATTGTACATGGATGCATATCTTCCATTCATATTCATTAACTGTTCATGTGTACCCACTTCCTTGATATCTCCCTCTTCCATGAAGATAATTGCATCTGAATTCCTTATGGTAAATAATCGGTGAGCAATCACGAAGCTGGTGCGTCCTTCCATCAGTTTCTCCATCGCCTCGGTTATCAGTGCCTCGGTTCTCGTATCCACCTGTGAGGTTGCCTCATCCAATATGAGTATTTTGGGGTCAGCTAACACTGTTCGTGCAATCGCTAACAGCTGCTTCTCTCCAGCAGATAGACAGGAGATTTCCTCACTGATATGTGTGTCATATCCATCAGGAAGTGTGCGGATCATCTCGTCGCATCTGACTTTTTTCGCTGCTTCAATGATTTCCTCTCTTGTCGCATTTTTCTTTCCATAGCCAATGTTCTCTGCAATTGTTCCGTCAAAGATCCATGTATCCTGTAATACCATACCAAATGCTTCTCTTAAGTTCTCTCTGGACATTTTATAAATATCCATACCGTCCACTGCAATTGTGCCCTGCTGTATCTCATAGAATCGCATCAGCAGATTCACAAGTGTCGTCTTACCTGCACCAGATGGTCCGACCACTGCCATTCTCATACCAGACTTGGCAAGTAATGACACATTATGAAACAGAGTACGTTCCGGAAGATAACCGAAAACAACATTTTTGAATTCCACATTGCCCTGAACCAGATCGGCATCTAGATGGTTCGTAATCTCACACTGCTCTTCTTCCGGCTCTGCTAACAGTTCAAATACACGTTCTGCAGCGGATAATCCGTCCTGTACATTATTTAAAGATGTTGAGAAATTGGCAATCGGTGAGCTGACCATCTGCCCATAAAGCAGGAAGCTCTGAAATTCACCCAGCGTTATCATTTCATGAATCAGCATATATCCGCCTGCCAGACACAACGCAATGTAAGCAAAGTTATTGATAAAGTTCGTAATCGGAATGATAAATCCGACGATAAATCTCGATTTGAAGAAGTCCTGGTCATATTTTTCAATGATACTGTGGAACTTCTCCTCGGACTGCTGTTCCATGACGTAGGCTTTCATAGTCATATGATTGGAATAGACATCATTGATATAGCTGTTCATGCTTCCGTTTGTATCCTGCAAATTCCGGTACAGCTTCTTCAGGTGTCGTGCAATCAGACGCAGAGTCAGCAGACTCAGTCCTGCACTGATCAGATAGATTAACGTCAGACAGAAGTTCTGTATGAACATCATGGCAAATACAAAAATCAGCGTAACAGCCTGTGTCAGCATCATCGTAACGGTTGATTCCAGCATATTTGACAATATCGTAACGTCACTAGTCACATTTGACAGAATATCTCCAGTCGGATGCGAATCCAGATACTGTACCGACAGACGGTCTAGCTTCTGCTCTACTTCCTTTCGCAGCTTCCTTGTAATGCCCTGAGCGACACGAACCATATTGCGATTGGTAATATAGGTTGCTGCGTTACCAATCAAATACATCAATGTCAGTACCAAAAGTACCGGCATGATTGTGCTGACTGCAAATCTCCCTAGATCAGTAGTCGCTTCTGAAAGCATGTCCGTGATTTCTCCTGCGACCCTTGGTGCAGCCGAAAGAAGCAATGTCCCTACTATAATGGAAATCAGTCCTGTATAGGCCTTTCCTTTATCCTGTCTTGTCTGCAGAAGCAATTTATTCATCACAGAAGATTTCTTTTCTTTTTTCATGAGAAGTCACCTTCTTTCTTCTCTGCATAGCACTGTGTTTTATAAATATCCTGATAGACTGCACAATTTGCAAGAAGCTCTTCATGACTTCCCTTACCGCAAATCCTGCCCTGCTCCAAAACAATGATTTCATCTGCATCCATAATCGTATTAATCTTCTGCGCCACCATCAGAATTGTCTTATTCTGAAGCAGCTGTTTGATTTTCTTTCTTGCAACAGCCTCTGTCTTTAAGTCAAGTGCTGAGAAGCTGTCGTCAAAGATATAAATTTCTGCATCCTTTGCAATTGTTCGTGCAAGTGACAGACGCTGTCTCTGTCCGCCTGACAGATTCATGCCATCCTGACTCATGACCGTCTGCAGCCCGTCCTTCTGTTTTTCGAGTACCTCTTCAAAGCATGCTGCTTCACAGGCTGCCTGTATTTTTTCAGTCGTCATGGAAGGATTGTTCATGATCAGATTCTGATAAATTGTATCCTGATAAATCTGTGGCTTCTGTGTTGCAAAAGAAATTCTTTCCCTTAGATTTCTTGTACTGAATTTCTGAACATCCACACCGTCAATGCTGATACTGCCCTGACTGCATTCATACATTCGTAACAACAGATTTATAAGCGTCGTCTTACCGCACCCCGTTGCCCCAATCAGAGCTGTCGTTGCTCCCGGCTTAACATGAAACGAAATATC
Organism: uncultured Lachnospiraceae bacterium; assembly: GCA_964483545.1. Lineage (GTDB taxonomy): Bacteria > Bacillota > Clostridia > Lachnospirales > Lachnospiraceae > JAAYYM01. The sequence goes on along the minus strand of CAZACC010000013.1, from coordinate 21,985 downwards.
AGAGATGACCGGCTCTGCATCCTGATATCCGAAATATACGTGATCAAATACAATCTCTCCATTATGTTGTGAGACAGTCTCTGCTTCTTTACTATCCTGAATCACTGGTACATATTCCAGAACTTCTTTGATTCGTTTGCTTGCGACATCTGCCTTCGGAAGCATATTCACGATGACTGGAATGATTGCAAGACATGTGATAAAGTATGTTACGTATTGAAAGAACAGGATCAGCGTGGCAATGGATACCAAATCCTGTTTCAGCTGAATGGCTCCGATATAATAGATAATGACCATTGCAATGTTCATACAAAACAGTACGGTCGGTGAGATATAGTTCAATCTGCTGTTGGCTTTGATTGCATTCTCATATGCCTCATCCGCCGCCTGATCGAATTTTTCACGCTCATATTCCTGTCTGCCGAACGCACGAATTGGACGGGCACCGACAATCTTCTCACGCATCAGGAGATTAATGTGGTCCACATTCTGCTGCAGTCTGACAAACAACGGTACACTCTTTGTCATGCTGATGACAGTAATCAGTAATGCAGCTACAAACATAACTGCAAGGCATAAAAACATGGGTTTGTTCAAACGAAACGTAGAAAATAGAATTCCGATCATGAAGATTGGAACCAGCATACTGGTTCTGAGCATATTGATAATAAATGTCTGTAACGAAATCGTATCAACAGTCGTTCTCGTCATCAGCGTAGCACTTCCAAAGCGATTCATATCGGCAGCCGACATTTTTGTCACCGCATGAAACAGTGCTTCTCTGATATCACATGCAAATCTTCCGACTGCTTTTGCACTGCAGTAAGAGGAAATTCCCAGCGCAATTCCCGTTAATATTGTAATGAATATCATGAACAAACCTGTTGACCAGATTATATTCATATCCTGCTTTGCCACACCCTCGTCAATGATTTGTTTTGTCTTCGACATCAGCAATAGCTGCGCTGCAGCCTGTACACATACGCACAGCACAACCCCTGTCACAAACCACTTATAGGGCTTCATGTATTTCTTCAGAAGATATCCCATCGGCTGTATCCCTCCTATCGTCTCGCCTCGTGTCCAGTCAGTACCCAGATAACCCCTTTGATGTTATTCATATAGACATCTCGTGGTCTTGCGAATTCGTTATAGGAGCTTCCACGTCGTTCTATGATTGCCTGATAAAGTGCATGCAGGTAATCACAATCAATATTGACCTCTTTTTTTTCTCTGATTTGTTTTAAGATTCCGTTTGCAGCGGCAAGCTCTGGCGTATAATCCTTTAACAGATAAACTGCAAAGGCTGACATATCCTCCGCTGCATGTGCTACGAGCGGTACGAGTTCATGTTCCTTCACACGAGTTCCCGTCTCATCCTTCTTAATCAGGATGTCTGCCATTCCACCAAGCGGACTTCCAAGCTTCGTCTGGCATGAAATCAGATTGCCAAGTGAATAATAGACGAGCATTCTCCCACCGTCTGCTCTGTCTACCCACTCCATGGGCTGCATCACATGCGGATGCGTTCCGATGACAATGTCTACATTCTGTTCGGCAAAATATTTTGTCCATTCCACTTCCTTGACAACTGGCTCATGCATATACTCAGAACCCCAATGTGGAAATACTACTACCAGATCGGCCATTTCCTTAGCCTTCTTAATCTGATGTGCGATATATTTCTTCCAGTTATCCTTCAGACGGAACACCCTGAACAGCTGCGAATGCGGAACGCTGTGTCCGTTCAGCTTCTGTGTAAAATTAAGCATTGCAATCTTAATACCATTCTTCTCGACAATCGGAATATGGTAAAATTCTTTCATCGTATCGCAAATCCCGAGTATGGTAACATCTGGATAGTTTTCCTTCCAGAACTTCGTGGTCACATCCACTCCATAAATCTTCTTATCCATCGTATGATTGGAAGCATGTGTCACTACATTAAAGCCTGCCTTAACGATGGCATCTCCGACCTCTCTCGGTGTTCCGAATACAGGAAATGAACTGATTTCTTCTGCCTTATCTACGAAAATCGTCTCCTGATTAATGACTGCTATGTCACTTTCATGAATCACATCTGCAATCTTCTCATAAATCGGATCAAAACAATAGCTGCCATCCTCCTGCTTAGCTGATTTACACAGCTCTGCATGCATCAGATTATCTCCCACTGCTCTTAAACGAAGTGTCTGTCCCATGTATGTACTCCTCCTTAGTCGCTGTATCTTCTAATAAACTACAGTTCTGTAGCTTTGATCGGGCATTTTATCTGTGAATACCACAAGCTTTGTCTGGTTAACTGACTTCCCGTTCTTCACATTTCTGCTGTACAGAGAATCTCTATAGCCGTCCTTCATAATCCAGATTTCATCTACCGTAATGCCATACCGATTCTTGAGTCCGCTTCTGATCTCGTATGCGAATGAAGCGGTATCCAGCTCTTCTGCTGGTTCTGCCGCTAAGATTGCAGTACCACACCCAGGTGCATATAGCTCAAAATGACGGATTACAGTATGGAATCGCTCCTCGTAATTTTCAATGAGTGATGTCAGTTGATTGGACAGTAACACCTTCCCTGTCTGCTCCATACAGTCACTTCGCTTACACTGGAAAACCATTCTTGGCGTATTGGTATTCTTTCCATCTATCTTCACAATATCATGAATATTATATCTGTAGAAACCAGAATAAGAAGTTACGATCAGTTCATATTCTTTATCGTCCTCTGTCTCCCAGAGGTACAACGGCTTTGAGCCGTCTAACGGGCGAAATTCAAAGAAATACCCAAAGGAAGCTGCTGCTCCTGCCGGTGTATTGATTTCCTTTGGTATGTTAAACTTGCCTTCACTGGCTCCATAACCCCAGTCAATGAAAACCGTATCCTCTGGCAGTATCTTCTTCGTATCTGACAGTGCACGTCCCACACTTCCACTTGTCCAGCAGCTCATGGCTTTGAGTCTCGGCCATAAATCCTTTACCATAATTTCATATTTCATCTCGAACAGTTCCAAAAGCTCTTTCGCACGTTCCGTATGCTTACCTAAACGTGCTTCCAGCTTCTTTCGAATTGCCTCATCCATTTCTACAGAAATCGTTCCCGCTCTCAAGTCAGCGGCAAGTCTCTCCACATTCTGATTCAGTCTCTTAATCAGAATTTCAAAATGCCCTGGGTTATTGCATACCACCCCTACGATGTCTCTTGTAGCTGCTGCAAACAGGATTGTGACATAATCCCTGTCTTCAGAGGACAAATCAGACAGCTTCATAAATTCTGGGGGCAGCACATACAAATCCTGTCCGTCACTGTCTGCAGAAGCCTGTCCAGAAGCAGATCCGATCGGTATACCGCTCTTTGTCTTTTCATATTCTGCCGGATTATAAATTGCAAAAATTTTTGCACCTGGAAACAACAAATCCTTGATCATCTGAAATGTATAGGTACTCCTTAAAGATACGACCAGATTCTTTGCAAGACTACCATGTCTGCTCTCTGGTATATATTTAGGAATTCCAGTAGAGCCTGAGGTTGCAAGAAACATCACTGTTTCTCCATCATACAGAACATCCTTTGCTCCTTCTAACAGTTCCGGAATCATCTCCTTATAGTGTTCATATTCCGTAACCGGTACTGCTTTGCAATAATCTTCTGCACTGTGAAGATCCGAAAAGTGGTATTTTTGTCCCCATTTACTATGTTCTGCATGCTTCAGGATATCCTGTAATACCATTCTCTGTGTATCCTCTGGAACGCTGAGCATCTGTTCAAAAGTTATGACAGCTTCTCTAGGTTTCATGGATGACATCCATTCAGGAATGCTTTTATCCTCGGGTCTTTGCTCAAATTGGATCATATCATATCTCCTTTCACAGCTTTAGTATGAAACCGGGATATTTTTACGTCACAGTTATGAAATCCGAGAATCCTGTCATTTCAAACACTTCCTTAATTTCATCATTTGCATGAATAATTCCGATTTCTTTACTCTGATCCTCTCCTGCATTCACTGCCTGCAATATCACGCGCAGTCCTGCAGATGAAATGTAGATCAATTCCATAAAATCAAGAACAATCTTACTGTATTCCTCTACAGCTGCCATTAATTCATTTGAAAAATCCGGGGCACTCTGTGTGTTGATCATACCCACCAGTGTCAATGTAACTTCCTGTTGATTTACTGCTTTTCTTACTTCCATTTGATATCCTCCTTGGTTTTGTATGATTCATTTCTGTATATGGATGATTCTTAGTCAGACTACCTTCATAAGCAGCATCGTCAGATCATCAGAAGGCTCTGCACCTTTTACAAAATCCTTTACATCCTGATATAGCATATCTGCCAATTGTTTCACATCGGAGTTTTGATGACTGTTCAGGAAATGCTCTAATCTGTCATTTCCATATTGCTGATTGTCTGGATTCATCGCCTCTGTCAGTCCATCCGTATATAAAAGCAGCATATTCCCTGGACTTAACAGCATTGTAGCTTCTTCATACTTTATTTTCTTTCTTGCAGCAAGAAACAGCTTTGGTTTAGTCTTCAGCCAGTCCCATTTGCCATCATGATACAGGAGCGGATAGTTGTGCCCTGCATTTGCAAAAGAAAGCTTCTTTGTCTCCAAATCAAATATGGCCAAAAAAGAGGTTACGAACATTTTCTCCTTATTGTTATCACAAAGCTGCAAATTGGCATTCGTCAGTGCAATGGCTGCACCAGCATCCCACATCGCACAACTCTTGATGGCGGCCTTGCTCTCCATCATAAAGAGTGCGGCAGAAACTCCTTTTCCTGATACATCAGAGATTCCAAGTGCCAGATGCGTATTGTCAATCATGAAGAAATCATAGAAATCTCCGCCAACCATCTTCGCAGGTTCCATCATAGCCGCCAGTTGAAACTGCTCTCCTTCTATGAGGTCTGGCAAAGCATCAAGCTGAATCTTTGCAGCCACAGACAACTCTGCTTCAATGTTAGCATTCTGCAATAACATCATCATACCATAAAATGCAAAGCTGTACATTAACAACATCATAGACAGCATGATTCCCATCAGCATTACAAAGTGATAGAAATAATGTACATATGCATAATCCAGATTCAGATAAACCGTATAGGAAACATATATACTATACAGAAAGTAAGTGACAATCGGAATTGCAATAAAGGCTCTTCCATTCAGAGCCGCCACTTTTCTGATTTCACAAAAATAGCCGTGAATTTTCTTCTGATACAGGATGTACAGCAGGTATCCAATCACACATGTAGCAATGATATCTACCACATATCCGTTTATAAGATACTTTTCCGTATAGAGAAGATACATCCCCTCAGTATTTGTACCGCCACTGCATATAGCCATCACAATCGGAATCAGGAAATCATATGCCAGACTGAAATACATGTAGCACATAAATGAAACAAAAAGCTTAATATGACCTTTATCCTTATATAGAATAACAGCACCGGAAAACATCAGCAGTACCTGCAGGATAAAGCTTGCTAATTGTATATTTACGATAGAATTGATGATAAAATTATGCGTATCAAAATATTCTTCATATCGAAAATGGAGAGCGTTCTGTGCATCTGTTACATATTGACCTGCCACAGTCATGGCTACAGCAATCAAGAACCATATCAGTATTGTAATCCTTTTCGAATACCTGCGTTCCAGTGTCATCCCATATATCTTAATTGCAAACATATACGATACAATCCACTTCAGCGTCTCAGTCACATACTGTAGTAACAAGTCTGTCATTTATTAATTCCTGGCCTTTCCTCTATTATTTTCTCCCAATCCACCTGACTTCATGTATTTACTATACGATACTCTTACTGTTTTGTCACAGTTTTTCCGTCAATAACAGTAAACATGACAGATACCGTTTCTTTCTACCCCTTATCATATAAAATATTATCATTCGTTCCATATAATAGCAATTCAAAGGAGTCCGAAACCAAAAAAATATGGAAGATTGGCTTCCATACTTTTTTGCTTGTCGCTGATTCAAATCCGCCCAATCAATACATCGTTTCTATTCTTCTTCAGCTTTTTATTCTCGTACATCTTCTGATCTGCGATCTCGATTGCTGTCTCGATATCCACTCCATTCTCGGGATAGAGGATATGATATCCAATACTTGCATCCAGCTTATACTTTAACTGATGCTGTTCATTGTATTTCTTCATTTCAAACTCTATTCTCTTTACATAGGATACTGCTTCCGGATTGGTAGCATACGGAGATATGATCACAAATTCATCTCCACCATAACGCATAACAGCCTCGCCATGGCGCTTGACACTAATCAGAATATCTGCAAAGCTCTTGATTAGATTGTCCCCCTCATCATGTCCATATGTATCATTGATCATCTTCAGCCCATCCAGATCCAAAAATAAAATCAGTACATTCTGCTTTCTCTGCAGCGTATCTTCCCATACTTTTCCGCCGTATTTTCTAAAACCAGAACGATTGTATACCCCAGTCAATGTATCATAGCACCATACACTATCCAGTTTCTCGATCATGGTTCTCATCAAAGACTGCTTGCGAATCATCTCTATTACATTTCCTATATTCATCAGCCATGTATAGAATATAGGGGTATCAAACGGGAAACTGCATTCTCCCAGTATACAGAATCCAAAGCACCGATCCCTGAAATGTACTGGAGAAACCGTATATACTTTCTTCTCCTTGTTACTATCCTTCAGATGTTCCATAAAACCATGAAAATCCAGTTTCATATTCTCTATATACATACCATTATCGTAGCCTACCAGAAGCTGGATTTCATTTCCGAATCCTTCCCTTAGGTAGGTCTGTTCACTATGCTCTTCTTTATATAGATTGAATTTATTCTCTGTATCGCTGAAATCATCGCTAATAAACAGATACAGTTCTTCACATTTAATTCTCGGAATATACTGTTTGATACACTGTTTCAGCTGAGTAAAATCCCCTACACTGGTCAAATCAACTGACATACTATTTGTGATTGCTCGGTACTTTTCTTCTTTTTCTTTCTCTAGAAAGTGTCGCTTTCTGAACATCAAATCATCTACATCACTGCAGCTCTTACAGCCACAGCTCATACGAAGCTTCATCTCTGTATTAATTTTCAGTTCTCCGCCCCAGTCTGCATCTATCATACCATCCATCAGCTTCAAGCATGCTGCATAGCCGACCTTCTCCTGCTGACGTGCGATTGACGTGATAGACGGCACATGATAGGTCGCCTCATAGTCATCATCAAATCCTGTGATTGCGATATCTTCTGGAACTCTGATTCCTTTTTCCATCAAAAGTCCGCATGCACTGATTGCCATCACATCATTAGCAGATATGATTGCCTGTGGTCTCGGTAAATCTGATGCCAAAAACTTCTCAACAGCCAACTCACCGCTTTCACTTAGAAACGTTCCTTCCCGATAGATGCGCTCCTCCTCTACCGGAATGTGATGCGCTGTTAATACATCTATATAGGCCTGTAGTCTTTGTTTCGCCTCTGCATTATCGAGAGGCCCTGAAATATAATTCAACCTGGTATATCCATGATGTTCTATCATATGTTCAATCAATTCACACACCGCTGAATAATTGTCGATGTAAACATTAAACATATTTTCATCTTCACGTTCGATGCTGACAGCTGGGACGTTTGAATCCTCTATTCTCTTTGCAAGCTCCTTTAGCATCATTTCAGAGCCTACGGTACTATTGATCAGAACAATCCCGTCAAAATCCTTGAAATCAGGAAGATTATAAATATTATATTCTCCAACATCATGCTCTACATTCTTTTCATACTTTCTAGAACACGTGAAAATAAAGGTGTTCCCGTTATGTTCCGCTGTACAATCTCGAATACCTTTTGTAATCCTACTTGCATGATCAACTGTAATCCCCGCAGATATCACTGCAATGTTTTTCAATATCCCATCTCCGTTCTCATGAGTGAAGCGTTGGTGAATGGAAACATTTATTTTGTGTTATTTTGATGATTGAAGCTTGAATCCGATTGCGTTTTGAGTTGTACTGTCGCCTCCGATAAAAAGAGTAAATTCTCCTGGTTCACTGACATCATTCATATGAATATCATAGAATCTCAACATATCCTCCGTGATTTTAAATGTAACCTTTCTCTGCTCTCCTGATTCAAGTGTAATACATTCAAAACCTTTGAGTCTTCTTGTCGGTCGGACAGTTGATCCTTTCAAGTCCCGCAGATATAGCTGTACCGTCTCCGTTCCCGTTTTCTTTCCTGTATTGGTAACAGTCACAGCGACATGAAGTTCATCCTCCATCCCCATAACCTGACGATCTAGTTCGGGGCTTGAATAAGAAAAACTGGTATAAGTCAGCCCATATCCGAAAGGATATAGCGGCTCGTTCGGAATGTTCTGATAAGCTGACTGGAATCTGTTCGTACGATTTCCATCAAATAATCTTCCTGTAGAATATCCGCCATAATAAACTGGAACCTGCCCAACACTGTACGGCATAGTCATGGATAATTTTGCACTCGGTGACTCAATTCCAAATAGAAGATCTGCTACAGCATTGCCGCCTTCACTCCCTGGAAACCATGCATATAATACAGCTTTAGAACAACTGGCAATCTGGCGAAGATCCAATGGTCTGCCTGCAAACACAACTGTAATGATATTCTGGTTGACCTTTGCAATCTCCCTGAACAGGCGCATCTGACATGCAGGTATGGTGAGATCGGTACGTGAGCCTCCCTCTCCCGAATGATAGGCATGTTCACCCAGTGCCATAACAACGATGTCTGCACCTTTGGCTGCATGAACTGCCTCCTGCAAGAGTTCTTCGTTTGAACGCTCGTGGTATTGCTTTACCAGACCCCTAAACCCATACAGCTCCTCATCCTCATCCAGCAATGAGCTTCCAGCACAGAAAAGAATCTGATCCTGGTCATAGCTCGCTTCCTCAATGCCTTTCTTGATTGTCACCGTATCCGCATCTGTTCCCTGCAGTGACCACGCTCCATAAAGTCTGCCCTCTTCACCGTAGGGTCCAATCACGGCAATCTTTCCTGCTGTTTTTGGAATGGGCAGGATGTCATCTTCATTTTTGAGAAGCACCATCGTATCTGCTGCAGCCTTTCTTGCCAGCCTTCTGTGCTCCTCGCACAAACACAGTTCAGCAGCTTTGTTGTCATCTGCATCTTTATATGGATTTTCAAATAACCCCAGTTGATTTTTTAGCTCCAGTATTCTCATAACAGCTTCATCAATCTGCTGTTCTTTCAATTGTCCGCTTTCTACAAGTTCCTGCAGATGATTGATATAGCATCCTGTTACCATATCGATATCCACACCTGCCTCCATGGCCAGTCTGGCAGCTTCCTTTTTATCTTCTGCAATCCCATGGCTGACCAGCTCTTCGATGGCTGCCCAGTCTGATATCAGGACACCCTCAAAGCCCATTTCTCTCCTCAGGATGTCCTGCATCAACCACTTGTTTCCAGTTGCTGGTATATGATTCAACGTATGAAAGGCAGTCATAACCATAGCGCTTCCTGCATCAATCCCCTTCTTGTAAGCTGGCAAATAATCCTCTCTGAGTGTTCTCTCTGATAATTCCACATTATTATACTCTCTACCTGCCTCTGGAGCTCCATAAGCTGCAAAATGCTTGATACATGCTGATATATGACCGAACTGATTCAGCTTTTCCCCGTTGCAATCACCTTGGTAGCCTTCTACCATAGCTTCTGACATCAAACCATTCAAATATGCATCTTCCCCCGTAGATTCCATGACTCTGCCCCATCTTGCATCTCTCACAAGATCAACCATAGGTGAAAATGTCACATGCAGACCTGATACAGCGGCCTCTGTCGCCGACACTGATGCGCACTTCTTCACCAAATCAGGCTGAAAGCTACAACCCTGCGCTAATGGAATAGGGAAAATCGTCTTATATCCATTGATAATGTCTGCCATAAATAACAGTGGAATATGATGTGGCTGTTTCTTCATGGCAGATTCCTGAATTGATTTAATCTGCTCTGCACCAAAAACACTCAAAACAGAGCCCGCTTCATTGATCTGCTTCTCACCAATACCAAGCTGCATTGCTGGACCTGTAATAACTGCCTCATCTTCATAAAAACTGTTGGATAACTGAAGCAGCTGTCCGATCTTTTCCTCCAGGCTCATATCCTCCAGTAAATTTTTTAACTGTTGTTGATTCATCGTGTACTTTCCCTTCTTCCTAACTCTATATTTTTCTGTCTTCACTTGGTGTCACACCAGAGATACTCTTATAGCTTTTGCAGACTCTAATGAAACTAAACAAAACAAACATCAATATATTGACAGCGACAATGCTGGCTCCTGTCGGAGTTGCAAATAAATAGGAAATCAACAGTCCTGCCATAAAGCATACCACCGACACCACTGCTGCACAGATTACAACCGAACGAAATTTTTTAAATATGCGCATAGCCGTCAGTGCTGGAAAAATAATCAGACTAGAGATGAGCAGTGTCCCCATCATTCTCATACCAAGTACAATCGTGATTGCCGTCAAAAAAGCAATCATCAGATTATATACCTTTGTTCTCATACCTGTAGCTGCAGCAAAAGTCTCATCAAATGTAATGGCAAAGATCCGGTGATAGAACACGATAAACAAAATCAATACCAGTGCAGATAGAATCACACTCAGGGTTACATCGCCTTTCGTCATGGATAAAATAGAGCCAAACATATAATTTACCAAATCAGCATTCATGCCTGGTACCAAGGATACAACCAACACTCCGATAGCCAGTGCACCTGTTGAAATAATGGCAATCGCTGCGTCACCCTTGATAGAGCTGCTCTCACTGATTCTAAGTAGCAGAAAGGCCGCTAATACGACTACTGGAATGGATACCACAAGAGGCGCCAAACCCAATGCCGCAGCAACAGCCAGTGCGCCGAAACCTACATGTGACAGGCCATCTCCAATCATGGAATAACGCTTTAATACAAGTGAAACACCAAGCAAAGCAGCACATAACGATACCAGAATTCCTACAATCAATGCTCTTTGCATAAAATCAAATGCAAACATCTCTGCGATATATGAGATCATTTTATTGCAATGCCTCCTTCAAATTTTTCAGGTTGCCCTGCATGATACTCAAATAACTGACGCCTGCATCCATATCCGCCTGATCTACAGTGTGGCAGGAATGAAACAATAGCTTCTTTGCTCCTGTGCTTTCACAGATCGCATCAGCTACCTTCTCATTAGAGAACTCAATATGAAATACAACTGGAATCTGCTCCGTCTTAACCTGATTGATTAAAAAGGAAATGGTAGCGGCGCTCGGCTCTGTCTCGGCTGAACAGCCTGGAAAAGCAGCATAATACTCCAGTCCATACTCCTCCGTAAAATAACGGAAAGGAAATCTGTCTCCGAAAATCAGTACTTTATGAGCTGCCCCACTGACCAAATCATGAAATTCCTGATCAAGTGTTTCTAGCTTCGCAATATAGGCATCACAGTTTTTCTGATAGAAATCTTCATTCTTTGTATCAGCTGTTTGAAGTGCCTTTGTTATCTGTTCCGTAATCAAGATTGCGTTGACTGGTGATGTCCACACATGCTCATCGTACTCAACATCTTCTGCGTGTGCATGTGCATCACTCTCATGATGTTCCTCGCTCTCATGATGCTCCTCACTCTCATGATGCTCCTCACTCTCATGATGCTCATCACTCTCATGATGTGCGTCAGCCTGCATCCCCTCAACAACTTCTTCCTCCACAGTATCCACACACTCCATCAATGAAATCAGCTGCATATGACTCGTGTCCATGGAAGCCAGTATATCATCTAACCATGCATCCGATTCCCCACCTGAATAAATAAATATATCACTGTTTTGTATTGCTATCATATCCTGCGGAGTCGGTTCGTATGAATGACTCTCTCCGCCAGGTGGCAGTAGCAGTCTGAGATTCACTTGATCTCCTGCTATCTCACGTGTAAAATCATATGGTGGAAAGATGGTTGCTGTCACATTGATCTTGTCTGGATCATCCTGTATGGAACTTTGCCTCTGACATCCAACAGCTCCGATACATAAAAGTAATACAACCAGCAGTAACCAGGCTTTTCTCATATTAATCTCCTATTTCGTCCGCATTCATTTACAAGCAGGCGATATCCATTATTTATCTTTTCTTTTTCAGTATCTTGACTCTGATATAGCGATATGTTTCCTTTTCTCCTTTGTTCTTCAGCATCGTCAGGAGTTTTTCAATTAATGCCTTAGACTCCTTTTCCATAATGATATGCTCTTTCCCCTTCATGTAGTAGCCAAGCGGATCCGCATCCGTATACTGTGCACCATTATAATTCTTACTTGCTGCCACTCTGTCCATAAACATCTCTATGATGTATTTTGTCGGCATCTTGACAGGTACAAACCCTTTTAATTCTGTTGCACTGTAATCCAACCAATACTCAAAATGATGTTTATTGCGTCCTTTATGATGCAGCCAAGCACCTGAATAGCCCGTTTCTTCTCTTTCTGCATTATTAGGAGAACGATAACCCTGAAAATACTTGGCTCCTATCCAGAATTCTGTTGGTGAATATTTGCTCAGGTCATGTACCAGACCCTGCCAATACAAACCAACCTGAAAGCATCCCTGTCTAACTAGGTGCCTGTGTTTTGTAATTGTCATAAAATGTTTGTATGCTTGCATGCTTTCACTCCTAAATGGAATTATAAGCAAGTCTGTAAGCCGGGTTATGTGCCGCTGTCACAAGGACAGTCGGTGATGATCATCTATCTCGTACTGCTGTTGCCAACAGCCTCAAGCGACCCACCTGAAAGCACGACGGGCCGCCGTATCGCTTTCTATTCGGTCTTGCTTCGAATGGGGTTTACATATGCCCTGTACGTCACCGTACAGGCGGTAGTCTCTTACACTGCCTTTCCACCCTTACCTCACATAGCAAGCTATGCGACGCCAGACTGCGCACAGTCCAGACAATTATGGCGGTATATTTCTGTTGCACTATCCTTGGAGTCACCTCCACCGGACGTTATCCGGCATCCTGCCCTGTGAAGCCCGGACTTTCCTCACCCCAGACCTTTCGGTGCTAAGGGGCGCGATCATCTGACTTACTTATAAACCATTTCATTATTCTACATGAGACGATTGCTTTTTGCAAGCAACTCTACTTATAGCTGCTCGAATATGCTTTGATTCGTCCCGTTTCTACTCCGTTCAGATATCCTACGATATAGGTAGTATTCTTTTTCTTGCTGCCTGATACCTCTGCCTGATACGTAATGCCATTGAGCGCTTTGGTACTTGAATAAAGTGCAACCTTCAAAATACCATTTTCAGTTGTTGCTTCAATGTAAATGGGATAAGGTAGCGTATTTATAAACTGATAGTCCATTTTTCCTGAGGAAATGGTTGCATCCAGTCCACTTGCCAGATAGCTGACATTTCTTGAGTGATTATGACGTTCTACTGGTATGATGCCTGCTCTCAGTACAGCTGTATTCAAGGTTGATGATAACTGACAGATTCCTCCACCTACTACCTTGATGAAATCATCACCCATAATTGCATTACCCATGCCATAACCGTTTCCTGTCGTTCGTGGAAGAATAACTGCATCCACCGATATTCCAGTACCGGGTTGTAGAATTAGCCCATTCAATCTGCCTGCCGCTACTATGATATTCTTTGATCGATCCTGTCCCACTACATACTTTGTGGTACACTCTGAGATTTTGGTGTCAATTCCGATCTCATTTAAATGAGCTGCAATCACTGCATTCATACCCACATTAGAGCCTGCAGATGCAATATCTGCTGCGTTTACGGCAGGTGCGATAACTGCATTATTTATAACAGGCTTTTCACTTCCCTTGATATAGTTCTTCAGGTCAAGGGATACTGATTTGCCCCCGTTTTTAATCAAATTGAAAATATCCTGCTGTACCATTCCATCATTGATCTGAACAGCATAAAAAGAGGAGAAATATACATGATTGCATATTTCCTTGATCCAGGTTGATATTGATACAGAAACTCCAGAATTAATATTTGAGATTTCTGGTCCGTATACGGTAGTCGAGTAGTCTGCATCCCCATATTTCAGTACAATACTGACATTCTCATCTGCCCATGCATTCTGTGTTGTAACCAAACATGTGAAAACACATGTCATAATCAACACTCTGAGCCATTTTACTGCTTGCTTATGATTCTTTTTCATAAAACCCCCATTCTCTCCACATACATATGAAACTTATGCCCTAAGGTTCTTCCTAAACTGATTATAATTATATTCTGATTTCTAATATTTTTCAATCAAAAAAACACTGAATGATACAATTCCCACCATTCAGTGTTTCTTCTTCTTTTTTCTTTGGCGTTTCAACTGCGGATGGCGGGACTTGAACCCGCACATAGTCACCTACGTCAGATTTTGAGTCTGATGCGTCTGCCATTCCGCCACATCCGCTGATACGATCTGTGCCGCTTTTGCGACGAATGTAATTTTATCATATGTATATCCAAAAAACAAGACCCATTTTAGCAATTTGCAGTTAATTTGAAGTTAATTTACAGTTGACAAATAATCATTCATATTCTATAGTGTTCCTAAGCAGGAATACTATTATATCTTGATGAGAGTGAGGTGTTCATCATCGATAAGCAAACACTAATAGACGATCTGATGCTTTATGGCATGACACGCCAGGAAGCAACTATTTATATTGATCTATGCAGAAACGGTCCGCTGACAGGATATGAAGCAGCCAAATTGACTGGTATCTCCCGCTCCAATGTATATAATGCTCTGGCTTCTCTGGCTGATAAGGGAGCTGCATATGTCATAGACGGTACCTCCAGTAAATATATATCTGTACCAATCGCAGAGTTTTGCAGCAACAAGCTGCGCCATATGAAAGAAGTGCAGACCAAGCTGACAGAGCGGCTCTCACAGCCTATAGAATCAGAAATCGGATATATTACGATTGAAGGACACCATCACATTTTAGACAAGCTCCGTAATATGATTGATACAGCCCAGAAGCGTCTGTACCTGTCTGCGCCCTCAGAATTAGTCATGCGGATGGCATCAGATCTGCAAAATGCCCTTTCACGTAATATCAAAGTCGTACTCATCACCGACCATAAGGTTGATTTTAAAGATGCTACCATATACATCGCTCCCCGTATTCACAGTCAGATTAGGCTGATCACAGATTCCGAATATGTGCTAACTGGAGAAGTGACAGACAAAAATACTGATACATGTCTCTACAGTGGGCAAAAGAACTTCGTTGCTGTCTTAAAAGATGCACTCAGAAATGAAATCAAACTAATAGAGCTGGAAAAACAGTCACAAACAGAAGGAGAACTATAATATGAACAAAGTACCATTTGTCACAAAAGAAAAACTAGATCAGATCATTGCCAACTATCCTACCCCTTTTCATATCTATGATGAAAAAGGAATCCGCCAGAATATCAAGGCTCTGCAGGATGCATTTTCATGGAATACTGGATACAGAGAATACTATGCAGTAAAAGCCAATGCAAATCCGTTTTTAATCAAAATCATGCAGGAATGTGGCTGCGGCTGTGACTGTTCTTCTATGACGGAGCTGATGCTGGCTGATGCACTTGGTTTCAAGGGCGAAGATATTATGTTTTCTTCCAATGCCACACCTGCCGAAGAATATGAATTTGCCTCTAAAATCGGTGCTACGATTAATCTGGATGATATCACACATATTGATTATTTAGAGCATATTACAGCACTTCCGAAAACCCTCTGCTGTCGTTTTAATCCTGGCGGACTTTTTCAGATGAGCAATGGGATCATGGATAACCCTGGAGATGCAAAGTATGGTATGACTACCGAACAAATATTTGAAGCATTTCGCATTCTGAAAGCAAAAGGTGTTGAGAATTTCGGAATCCATGCTTTTCTTGCCAGCAATACCATAACCAATGAATACTATCCGATGCTTGCAAAGGTTTTGTTTGAACTGGCTGTTGATTTGAAAAAACAGACTGGAGCCCATATCACCTTTATCAACCTCTCTGGCGGTATCGGGATTCCCTACACTCCTGATGAGATGCCAAATGATATAGCCGTAATCGGAGAGGAAGTCAGAAAGGTATATGAAGAAGTTCTGGTTTCCGCTGGCATGGATCATGTTTCACTCTATACCGAGCTCGGCAGATACATCACGGGTCCTTTCGGCGCTCTCGTGACAAAAGCCATCCATCAGAAACACATCTACAAAGAATACATAGGCTGTGATGCATGTGCCGTCAATCTGATGCGTCCAGCCATGTATGGTGCTTATCATCATATTACTGTTATGGGAAAAGAAAGTGCCTCCTGTGATCATCAATATGATATTACGGGTTCTCTTTGTGAAAATAATGATAAATTTGCTGTCGACCGTATGCTCCCAAAGATCGATACTGGAGACATTCTCTACATTCACGATACTGGTGCGCATGGTTTCTCCATGGGCTACAACTATAACGGCAAATTGAAATCAGCAGAGATCCTGCTCCATGAAGATGGTTCCTATCAGCTAATCCGCAGAGCTGAAACCTCCAAAGATTACTTTGCAACCTTTGACTGTTTTGATATCATTCCTAATTTATGCTAATATCCTTTTTCAAACAAATCATTTATGCTATATATGAATAATCATAAAAGCGGTGGAATTGCACTTCATTCCACCGCTTAATCATTTCTATCTATTCTATAAATCCTTCTACTCCTCTCGGAGTATCATCTGACATAAGCATCGGATCCGAACTACTCGATGTCTTTCCGATATAATACTGCCCCTCTACACCCGTCTTTTCATCACTGATTTTTTTTGCTACACCGCCCGAGGTTTCATAGGTATATTTCAGTGTTTTTCCAGCTTTGGTCGTTCCGGTCATCGTCATCTTTCCTTCCTCCAGACCATGGCTGTAAGAGCCTGTGACTACCTGCTTGATCAAGCCAGTGGCACCTATTTTGTCTTTATAGAAATTCGAAGTGGCCTCCCCTGTCCCGTTTGGTTGATCATCAGACCATGTTCCTTTAAATATATAGGAGCCTATGGAGGAAGATTCTGAGTAGACCGCCCTGATCCAGATGCCTGAACCACTTCTCACATTTCCAGAATAATCCCCATAAAAGTAATATCCATTCGCATAGACGCCAACACCTTTGCCGTTTTTATTGCCATCAGCATCCTTCTCGCCACAGTAATAAACATCATCAGCATTGATCAGTTCATCTGACATAGTCACATATGCTTCACCACGAATCAGGTCTTTCACGCCATCTATATCTTCCTCTTGAAACAGTTCCAGAAGCGGCTGCAGCAATTGATTGTTTGCCTCTTCCTGTGCCGCCCGTTTCGCCTCCTCTGCCGCCTGCTCAGCAGCAAGAGCATCTGCCTCTGCCTGTATCCGATCCTTCTCGGCCTGGATAGCATCCAGCTTAGCTCCCATATTGACATCCCCTGTATTCGTATATCCAGTCGTGAGGGCTGATATCATATTAGCTTCATCACCACGGTCTCCAAAGATATTCGCCACACCCCAGTAGGCAGACACATTACCAATGTGATAAGTCAACGCTGTCTGATAAACATCAATTGCCTCATCTGTTTCTCCCAGCGTTTGTGCAATCAAGACATACACATTTGATATATGACTCTTGATTTCAGTACTGTCAGGATTCAGTTCCAGTGCTTCTTTATAGATCTCAATTGCATTCTCATATTCCTGATTGTCTAGATATGCATTTCCCTCAGCCAGTTTTTTTACGATCTTATTAGAGGTGGAAAAATGATTAACAGAAATGTAGATTCCGATTAGCAGTATGATCAGACCAATCACTGCCATAATGATTCGTAGTATCCTTTCCGTCCTCTTTTCCTTTTCCTTGTCTCTGTGCTTTGGCTGCGATCTATCAGCACGGCTGATCTTCTGATGTTCTTTGCGATTGAGACTTTTATCTTTATACTGATTTTCTTTATGACTGGTGTTTTCTTTCTTTACCCTGCGAACACGTTTTTTAACGACTTCCTTACTCACTTTATCCTCCATTAATTATACGTTTTCTACCTGCCAGTCTATTTCCTGCAACCCGTTTTCCCTCAAAAACGCATTGGTCTTACTAAATGGTTTGCTTCCGAAAAATCCTCTATAGGAGGATAGCGGACTTGGGTGTGGGGCTTTCAAAATCATATGCTTTGGATTGGTCAGCATACTTTCCTTCATCTGTGCTGGTCTGCCCCATAAAACAAATACAATTGGACGATTCTGCTCATTCAGTACACGAATCGCTGCATCAGTAAACTCCTCCCAGCCAATACTGCGATGTGAATTTGCCTGGTGTGCTCTTACTGTCAATACCGTATTTAGCAAAAGAACACCTTGTTCTGCCCACTTTGTCAGATAACCGTTATTTGGAATATAACATCCCACATCATCTTGTAATTCTTTATATATATTCACCAATGATGGCGGAATCTGTACATCTGGCTTCACAGAAAAGCATAATCCGTGTGCCTGCCCGACATCATGATAAGGATCCTGTCCCAAGATCACCACCTTGACATTTTCTAACGGTGTCAGATGAAATGCATTAAATATGTCATCCTCCACAGGAAAAACCAGTCTAGTATGATACTCCTCTACAATCGTCTGGTGCAGTTTCTTGTAATATGGTTTTTTGAATTCACCCTGCAGGGCAGGAAGCCAGTCATTGCTTATGGCTGCCATATGAATCGCCTCCTATAACCTGACAGATATATTTCTGTCACACAAATACTGTTTCAAGTCATAAATCTCTAATTCTTTGTAATGGAACAAAGATGCTGCAAGTGCTGCATCTGCCTTTCCCTCTGTAAGGGCTTCATAAAAATGCTCTTTCGTACCAGCCCCCCCTGACGCAATGACTGGAATACTGACATTCTCAGATATCATTCTAGTCAATTCCAAATCATATCCCGTCTTTGTTCCATCACAGTCCATGCTTGTTAAAAGAATTTCTCCGGCACCCAGTCTTTCTGCTCTCATCGCCCACTCGACTGCATCGATTCCGACATCGATTCTGCCTCCATTTTTATAGATATTCCATCCACTTTGATCCGCACGTCTCTTTGCATCGATTGCAACAACCACACACTGGCTTCCAAACTTCTCCGCAGCCTCGCTGATGAGATGTGGATGATTGATTGCTGAGGAATTAATAGAGACCTTATCTGCGCCCTCTCTCAGAACCGCTTTAAAGTCTTCTACAGTCCGTATACCACCGCCAACCGTGAACGGGATAAATACCTTTTCCGCAACAGCACGCACCATATCCACTACTGTATTTCTAGCATCTGATGAAGCGGTAATATCAAGAAATACCAGCTCATCCGCTCCTGCCTGATCATAAGCTGCTGCTATCTCAACTGGATCACCAGCATCTCTCAAATCCACAAAATTGACTCCCTTTACTACACGGCCTGCATGTACATCCAGACATGGAATGATTCGTTTTGTGTGCATCTGTTATACCTCCCTGCCGATATTGATAAAGTTCTTCAATATTTTCATACCGACATCAGAGCTCTTCTCTGGATGAAACTGGCATGCAAATAAATGGTCCTTTTCAACTGCTGCATGTATGAGCGTTCCATACTCTGTTGTAGCCTTAACGATTTTGGGATCATGCGCTTTCAGATAATAAGAATGTACAAAATAGACATAAGACCCATTTTCGATACCGGTAAACAGCCTTCCTCCATTAATCAAATCTAGTGAATTCCATCCCATATGAGGTATTTTCAGACCATCGCCTGCAGGTATTCGTATGATTTCTCCTGGCAACAATCCCAGTCCCTTTACGCCAGGACACTCCTCGCTGCTATCAAAAAACAACTGCAGTCCGAGACAGATGCCCATAAATGGAGTTTTCTTGCCTACCACCTCATGTATGACTTTCTCCAGTCCATAAGTACGAATCCTGCCCATTGCATCCCCAAAGGAGCCAACTCCTGGTAATATCACCTTTTCCGCCTTCAGGATTGTTTCTCGATCACGTGTTACAACTGGTGTTTCGCCCAAAAATTGTAGCGCTTTCTCCACACTTTTTATATTACCTGCGTCATAATCAATAATTGCTATCATACATTTCATTTCCAATCCGAATCATTTCTATTGTATTACTGTTTCCTGTTCGCCGTTTTCAAATTCACTCTCTTCACCAGCTATAATCGGATTATCCGGTTGCTCCTCAGTCTGCTGATGATCTGCCGTTGACTCAGCTATATATGGCTGTCCGTCACTTGTCTGCAAATTCATCGTATCTGTCCCAAGAAGAAAATCGCTGATTGTTCTTGAATAAACCTGTGCATCCTCGATCGCCAGCCATTCCCGTGCTTGATCCTGACTAACACCATACTGATTGGACAACACATCCTCTATCTGCTGTGCCAAAGTTCTGTATTCCTGCATGATTCCGAGCAACTCTGCCTGCTCCAAATATTGATCTATTGCTTCCATCCCCTGTAGCAAAGCATTGAATGCTTCCAGATCCATGCCAAGCTTCGTATAATTAAGATAAGATTGATATTTTCTGTCCAGTCTTAACATCAATGTTGTCTTTTGGTATAGATCCTTTTCTTCATCATTTAGATAATGACCAGTTAGACTCTCATAGGCTGCCTCATAATTCTGGTTCTGATAATCCATCGCTGCCTGTCTCATGTCCTTGTAGTATGGATAATAAAAGGCTACGGTTGTCATCAAAATCCCAATAGAAGCACACATAATAGCAATCACAATGACCTGCTTCTTTGGCAGCTTCTTTCTAGGAAGCTCCTCCTGTCTCGGTTCTTTGATGACCTTTGGCTTTTTTTCCTTAGGTTTTTTTTCTTTTTTCTTTTTCGGTTCTTTCTCTTTTTTGCCCTTCTTACCCTTATTTGCGCTATCCTCTGCTTCCATTTCATCCAGCAGTTCCTTGTTTGCAGCATCTGCATTCTCCACTGATTCTACCGCAGATGCCTCGTCAAACAAATCCTTGACTTCTTCTACTGATTCCTCCGTCATTTCCTCTTCAATCAGCAAATGCAGTAGTCTGGCAAAGAAGCCAGGCTTTTTCTCGGGATTTTTCTCAGACTTTTTCTCGGACTTATCTTTTTTAGCTTTCTTCTCTTTTTTCTTACGCTTTTTCTTGTCTGTTTCCTCGTCCTCTTCCCCAGCTTCTATATCATCATCTGACAATGGCTCTTCTATTGTCTCGTGATTATCATTCTTTTTCAGAAGATCATTGATTTCACTCAGTTCAGAATCGTCTGACATCTGATCTAACAATTCTGTTACATCTGAACTATCATCCAACATGGGCATTCCATCTGATTGATTGTCCTCTTCTTCAGATAATAAGTCTTTAATATTCAACAGATCATCCATTATAGATGTTTCTTCATCTGATGACCGTTCTGACTCCATCTCACCAAGCGATGCAAGCAGATTTGATATATCTTCGTCCTGCAGTATTCCTCCGTCGTCTAGCGGTGGCAATTCATCGTCACCAATCGGCGCCTCGATGACTGGTTCTTCCTCGATGACTGGCTCTTCCTCGACGGCAAGTTCTTCCTCGATGACTGGCTCTTCCTCGATGACTAGTTCTTCCTCGATGACTGGCTCTTCCTCGACGACTAGTTCTTCCTCGACGACTGGCTCTTCCTCGATGACTAGTTCTTCCTCGATGACTGGCTCTTCCTCGATGACTAGTTCTTCCTCGACGACAAGTTCTTCCTCGATGACTGGCTCTTCCTCGACGACTAGTTCTTCCTCGACGACTGGCTCCGTCTGCGGTTCTGATACAGATTTCAGCAATTGCTCCAGATATTCTTCACTTGTACTCACAGGTCTGGTTCCTCCGTATACATTT
>CAZACC010000012.1:0-33063 GCA_964483545.1 uncultured Lachnospiraceae bacterium | reverse complement strand
CTCAAAAGGATATCGCAGAGGATGGCTACTGGGGTGTTACTCAGACATCTGATCGCATCATGGACATGGCAAAGGCTTTGACAGGCGGCGATCCAGAGAAAATAGAAGAAATGCGCAATGCTTTCGAAAAAGGCTATAAAGAGGCTACAAAAGCTTGGGGTAAAGATTTACCAAGTATTTCGTCACAGACATATGACGCAGTAATGTCTAAGTTTGACAAATGGGCCGAGGAATCAGCAAGCACAATCTAAAATGACTACCATAATATATTTGAATGGCATCAAAAAAGCCCCTCCTGTCCGCATTCATTTTCCTAATTGTATGCAGGCAGAAGGGGTTTTACGCTGTTACTTCACAGCACGTATCAATTCATTGATATCATTCACTTTGTATTGCTTCATATATGCCTCTATGCCTTCTATCACTTCCTCTGTCGTATATGGGTTATGGAAATTGGCAGCTCCAACAGCCACCGCTGTCGCTCCTGCCAAGATAAATTCTATGGCATCCTCGGCATTTGTGATGCCCCCCATACCAATCACAGGTATCTTCACCGCTCCAGCCGCTTGATAAACCATTCGTACGGCAACAGGTTTGATTGCCGATCCCGACAGTCCGCCCGTCTGATTTGCTAGGGCAAAGGTTCTTCTATGGATATCTATTTTCATGGATGTCAATGTGTTGATCAGGGATATGGCATCCGCACCTGCGGCCTCAGCTGCTTTTGCCATTTCAGTAATATCGGTCACATTGGGACTCAATTTCATGATGATGGGCTGTTTTGCCTTTTCTTTGACTGCCTTGGTAATGCTGAACAGGGCATCTGCCTTTTGTCCAAAGGCAATGGCTCCCTCCTTGACATTTGGGCAGGATACGTTGATTTCAAGCATATCCACATCTGTCTCTGACAGTCTCTCCACAACCTCCAAATAATCCTCTACACTCTTACCACATACATTGACTATTATTCTGGTATCGTATTGTTTTAGAAATGGAATGTCTCTTCGAATAAATGCATCCATTCCAGGATTCTGTAATCCGATGGCATTGAGCATACCTCCATAGGTTTCTGCTACACGGGGAGTCGGGTTTCCTTGCCATGGTACGTTTGATACTCCCTTGGTCACAACTGCTCCCAGTTTATTCAAGTCAACAAACTCACCATACTCCATACCAGAACCGAATGTTCCTGATGCCGTCATGACTGGATTCTTAAACTCTACACCAGCTATCGTTACTTTAGTGTTCATCACAGTTCCACCTCCTCAGCATCGAATACGGGACCATCCTTACAAATCCGTTTATTATTTACCTGTGAGTGCTCATCCACTTGTTTTGTCTGACATACGCACCCAAGACAGGCACCTACACCACATGCCATTCTCTCTTCCATAGAAATCCATGCCTTGATCTGATGCTCTGCTGCATACTGTTTCACTGCCCTCAGCATCGGCTTGGGTCCACAGGCATAGATGACTTCTGCTTCCAGTGCATGTTCACGGATAGCATCCATTACATTTCCCTTTGTGCCTGTACTTCCGTCTTCTGTTGCAATATATAGTGAACCATACTGCTGCAGCTCTTTATCTAAGAATAGCTCATCCCGATAGCCAACAATGATCTGTCTCTCACACTGCAGCTGTTTTGCCAGCTCTAGCATAGGTGGTACACCGATTCCTCCGCCGATCAGAAATGCTTTTTTATCTTCCAGCAAAAATCCGTTGCCTAACGGTCCCAGTATCGTGATATCATCTCCAGCTTGATATCCAGAAAACTCCTTGGTACCAGCTCCGACGATTCGATATACAATCCTCAGTTTATCTTTCTCAATCTCACAGATACTAATCGGACGTGGTAACAACATGCTGGCATCATTCGTGTAAACTGATATAAATTGCCCAGGTTTTGCCGTTTCTGCAATGGATGTTTCGATCCACATACTGTGAACATCTGCAGCGATTTTCTCCTGACTGATGATTTTTGCTATTTCTCTTTTTTCTCCAGACATATCCTGTCTCTCCTTTGTTTTGATAATGATATCTTGTTCCTCATCATTCATCGCAATAAACGCATTGTCCGTTACAGATCGTATATTTCACTTTCCCATACAACTTCATGCCCTTAAAAGGGGAATTCTCCGACTTGGATGCAAATTCACTGACAGTCCACTCCTCACCCTCGTCAATCAATACAAGATCCGCAGCTGCACCTGTGCTGATACTACCTGACTCCAGATGATATAGCAGGGCAGGACCTATCGTCATTTTCTCAAGAAGCTCTGACAGTGTCAGATATCCTGGTCGTACTAGATTCGTGATACCGAGTGCTAGTGCTGTTTCCAAACCTATGATACCGCTTGGCGCTTCTGTAAGTGGTTTTCTTTTTTCTTCTGTACTGTGAGGTGCATGATCTGTTGCAATCAGATCAATCGTACCATCCTGCAGCCCTGCAATGATAGCCTGCCTGTCCTCCTCCGTCCTAAGCGGAGGATTCATCTTTGCCAGCGTTCCATACTGCAGCACAGCATCCTCTGTCAGAGAGAAATGGTGTGGTGTGGCTTCTGCATGGATATTCTGGCTCTTTGCTTTTGCCAGGCGGACAGCCTCTACTGCTTCTTTCGTACTAATATGTTGTATGTTCAGCATTGCTCCTGTCTCACATGCCAGTTCCAGATCTCTTTTTACAAGAGTACTCTCTGCCTCTGACGGAGAGCCTCCGATACCCAGTGCCTGTGATATCCTTCCCCTATTGATACCGTTATTCGTAATGAATGAAGGATCTTCCTCATGCAAACTGATTGGAAGCTGTAGGCGAGCGCTTTCCTGCATTGCTGCTTTTAAAAGCTCTTCATCCATGATTGGAATTCCATCATCTGTAAAGCCTGCTGCCCCTCCTGCTGCCAGCTGCTTCATATCTGTCAGTTCTTTACCACCAAGACCCTTTGTGATTGCTGCCGTTGTCAGTACGTGAATGCCTGTTGTTTTTCCCTGTTTCAATACATACTGCAGTGTCTCTGGTGTATCTATCGTAGGTCTGGTGTTTGCCATACAGACAACAGTTGTGTAGCCGCCTCTTTTTGCTGCCTTGGCACCTGTCTTGATATCCTCTTTATAAGTAAATCCAGGATCTCTAAAATGTACATGTACATCAATCAAGCCTGGTGCAATCACCAGACCTGTCGCATCTATTATTTCTTCATCGGGAGCAGCATCTACTGTCTTCCCGATTGATATAATCTTTTTTCCCTGTATCTGTATATTTGTGATCTGATCCATACCACTGACTGGATCGATTACACGACCGTTTTGAATGACCATCTGCTATACCTCCTGACTCTCCTCTGATTGTATCACAGCCCTTTAGTCAAATACAACTCGCTATTGATCTATTCTGTTCAGGATTCTTTCAGATTTACAGTTGTCGAAATGTCTGTAGCGAAGTATAATAGGCGTAGATAAAGATTAATTAAAAGAAGGATTGACGTGATATTATGATACGATTTATAGTGATTGTAACTTTTATTGTACTTTTTCTGATTGTGTGCATCCCTTTGTTTTTCATTGAGTGGATCATCGGTAAATTTAACATGCCTTTGAAGGATCGAAGTTCTCTGGCTATCGTAAACTGGGCATTCCGAGTCATACTCTTTCTATCTGGTGTTCATCTGGAGGTAATCGGAGAAGAAAATGTCCCTCAGGACATCCCTGTTCTCTATGTTGCCAACCACCGCAGTTTTTTTGATATTCTGTTGACCTATACCAGAGTTCCCAGACCGACAGGCTATATTGCAAAGAAAGAAATGCTGAGAGTCCCACTTTTGTCCATCTGGATGAAATATCTGCACTGCCTGTTTCTGGATCGAGATAACGTAAAAGAAGGCCTCAAGACAATCTTGGAAGCCATTGAACTCGTCAAAAACGGAATTTCTATCTGTATCTTCCCTGAGGGCACCCGTAATCAAGTTGATGAAATGATGCCTTTCAAAGAGGGAAGCCTGAAAATTGCGGAGAAATCTGGCTGTCCGATCGTTCCGATTGCCATCACGAACTCGGCTGAGATATTTGAGAATCACCTCTATAAAATCAGACCTGCTAATGTCACACTGGAATACGGCAAACCTTTCTACATCAAGGATCTGGATAAAGAAGATCGTAAATTTTCTGGTGCATATACGCAGCGAATCATACAGGAAATGTTAGATAACCAAAAGAACCTCAAATAACTGGGGTTCTTTTTTATGATTATTTTATTGCTTTCACGATTTGATCAAATCCCATTCCATGAGAAGCTTTGATCAAAATCGTATCTTGATCCTTAAGTATCGCAGGCAGCTCTTTTAATGCTGCATCTCTGTATGGAAAGTAATGTTTCTCACAACTCTGGTCTGAATGAGATCTGCAATAATCATCTACAGCCTGATTCATATATTTTGCATTTTCACCTATAAGGATCAGAACTTCTATATCGGATTGTGCTGCATAAACCCCTGTTTCATAATGAAGTCTGTCAGAATTCTCTCCCAGCTCAAACATATCTCCTAAAATTGCCACACGTCTTGTATCTGCGTAGGAAAGCAGATCAATTGCCGCTCTCATAGACATTGGATTTGCATTATAGCAATCATCAATCATCAGTCCTCTTTCTGTCTTGATCAGATTGCTCCTACCGCTAATCGTCTTCGCTTCAAAAATACCCTTCTTGATCTGTTCTGCAGATAATCCTAGAACTGTCCCGACAGCCGTTGCTGCCAGTGCATTGATCACCATATGCTCTCCTGGAATTTGTATATGCGCATCCATCTGTTCCTTTCCTTGATGGATCATGCAGGTCGTACCTTCCAACCCAAGACTATCAATGTCAGTCGCATAAATATCGTTTTTATGCTCCAGTCCAAAAAATATTGGATGTATTCCGTTCATTTCTCGAATTGTTGATAAGAGATCGTCATCTCCATTCAGACAGATGGCTCCGTCCTCCTTTAGGAAATCAAAAATCTCTGACTTTGCCTTGAGAACTCCCTCTCTGGTTTTTAGGTTCTCCAGATGACACTGTCCGATATTTGTGATCACACAGATATCTGGCTTTGCAATTGCACTCAGTCTGTGCATCTCACCAAAGTCACTGATACCCATCTCTAGCACTGCAATCTCATGTTCCTCACGGATATTCAGTATGGTTAATGGCAATCCAACTTCATTATTAAAATTACCTGCTGTTTTCAGCACGCAATACTTTTGCTCCAGAACTGACGCTATCATTTCCTTCGTACTCGTCTTACCAACACTGCCTGTAATTCCTACTACCTTGACAGCAAGCGTACTACGATAATACGCCGCAATATCCTTCAGCGCCTGAAAGCTGTTCTGAACGAGTATATATGCACCCTTTGGATTTGTCAGCTCCTGCTCTGACACGACACCTACAGCGCCCTTTTCATAGACATCATCTATAAAGTCATGTCCATCCACACGTTCTCCACGCGTAGCAATAAAGAGTGAATCCTGTATAACCTGTCTGCTGTCGATTGTCACTGATGCAACCAAGCTATTGTCCTTTTCCTGATCTGCAAACAAGCGGCCATGACAGGCTTCTGCCAGTTTGATAAGAGACATCTGTTTCATAATTACTCATTTCCCATCCATTATTTCTGATATTTATTGAGTGATATCTGGACAATCCATTCACACAGCTCATCAAAAGATACTCCGACTGCTGCAGCCTCCTGTGGCAGTAAACTCGTTGGAGTCATACCCGGCAGAGTATTAGCCTCTAGGCAGTAGAACTGATTATGTTCATCCATCATAAAGTCCATTCTGGCATAGGTCTCTATTCCGAGTGCTGTCACTACTCGCTCTGCCACACTACCCATGACCTTTGCGATCGTTGCATCAATATCGGCCGGACATGTTTCAATCGCACTGCCTGCCTGATATTTATTTTTATAATCATAAAACCCTTTGATAGGCGCAATCTCTATAACTGGAAGTGCCTTACCATCTACTACACCGACTGAGAATTCTCTGCCCTTGATATAGCGTTCCACCAACATCCTGCCCTCGTATTTACTGGCCTGTTTAACAGCCTCTTTATATTCTGCTTCGTTTTTTACAATATAAACGCCTACACTGGAACCACCGCAACAAACCTTGACTACACAGGGATACTCGAGCTCTGACGCATCTCCATTCATTCCCTCCAACAGATCCTTTGGCGTCGGAATATTGTTGCGTACAAACAGCTGCTTTGTAATTTCTTTATCAATAGCAAGTGCAGAACTTTTATATCCGGTACCCGTGTATTTGATTCCCAACAGGTCAAAGGCTGCCTGGATCTTACCGTCTTCTCCGTTAGCTCCATGTAATGCTAGAAATACGATATCTGCCCTCTGACACAGATCGATCACATTTAATCCGAAGAAGTTCTCTGACTTATCCTTTCGGAGTGCCTTTACCTTGGTGATATCAGGATCGCTTTCTGAGATTGCTCCTATATCAGCTGCCCAGTCATAATCTTTTTCAAATATGTCCTTTGTAACATCACCGTCATACCCGAAAAATACATCCATTAAAATGGTCTGATGACCCTTTCTTTTCAGTGCTTTATACACCTGCATTCCTGACACGAAGGAAACGTCTCTCTCTGTACTTAGTCCTCCTGCCAACACTACGATCTTCATTGCTTAACTTCCTCGCTTTCATACGAATCCTTCAATCCGCTTAATATAAATATACATGATTCTGTTTGATATACTTGATTCTCTTCATTGAAATAACATATTTCAAACGGATTTCTGCCACATAGATAATCCAGATGATTCTCTACACCTAATACATAATCCTTGCTCTTGCTGATCACATTCATCAGCGTCAGCAGCCTTGCATTTTGCAGCAGCAGCTCTGCATCATCCTCCTGATAAGAATCATCATGAGATATTTTATATCCGTCAGCACTGGATCTCTCTACGATATCAATGGCATCATCAAACAGCTGCTCCATCAGTTTTGTGCACTGATCCACATCGGTCCTGTAGGTCGTCGTCAAGTATGCCAGCGTCCCGTAATACCCGACTGCCGTCTTCCCAAACCCCCGTGGGCTCTTATGTTCCAGATGGTAGTCTATCACTGCAGCATACTCACTTTTTCCTGTCAGTTTATATAGCTCTGCTGCTGCCCAGTACAGCTCATCTACGATTTGTTCCTCTTTCAAAGCAGGAAAGTCCTCCTCTGCCCTAGTCTGACACGCTATACTGAATTCTTGATCATAAGGAGAAAACAAATTGACAGCCATTGCCAGCGCAGCTGTTTTTACACCACTCGTTTTCTTTGATGCAAGCAGCTCCTGCAGCTCTTTCTGTGTTTCCTGCAGAATCGCAGGCATTTCCTTGGCATCTTCTTCTGTATACTGACTCTTAAAATATGTATAGGCTAACATGATATCCGCTGCCTTGATTGCAGCATCGTCATCCTCTTTCTGACTGGAGTTCTTTTTAAAATATGAAATCTGTTGATCCAGCATTTCACTATACTGTGTATCAGATATTTCAAAGGTACGGGATATTCCATAATCCTCTGCTTTGATATAGTACTCACCTGCCTCTGACACCTTAGAGAAATCACCGTAGGCAGTTAACTCTTCGGATTTCAGATTATATTCCTTTTCCAGAATCGTTCCTCGATATACTGTTTCCTCTGTCTTGCAGTCAACGACTTCAAATGTCTCTGTTTGATGATTTCCTCTGAAAATTACCAGCTTCTGAGCCTCGGTCTCGTACCCGACACTGTTTGACAGTATATTTCCTTCATAGACTAGCTCCTCTGATTCCTCAGCCGGCTCTGCTGTCCGTTCTTCCTGTATGACAGCTGTTTCCGAAGCTACAGGCAGTATACCAGAACATCCTGTATATATCATCACCACACAGACTATGGGCAATATCTTATATCGTTTCAAGCTCTCTCCTCCTGCTGTTCTCCGACATCCTCTTTCTGTTCTGTCTGTGTTCCTGCTAATTTTCTACTTCTCATTACGAAAATGCCGATTATGCCGATCAAGGTCAAAGTCGAAACAATATATGAAATCATCTGTAACACAGTTCCCTTGTAATATACATCAAGCTGTTGTGCTTTCATCCCCTGTGGTATCATCACTCTGCAGTATCCGTTATTTCCATCTCCCGTGACTATCAAAGGTGTCCTACCACCATCTGCTGCCAAAGAGCTGGCTGCATATCCCTTATAATAAACCATAGGTACATCTACATAGGTACATAACTGCTGAGGGTACTCTACAGTCATTGAGTTCTTCCTTCTGTAAATCAAGAGTTCCTTGCCTTGATCTGTCATCGCTTTATCATTTGTCTTCTCGATAGCCTCTACATCCTTGACTGTCTCTGGCAGCCACTCACCGCCAATGATATTGAATGTAAATGGTTCATAAGCAAAGTAATCATTAGAGTAGGAATAATAACCTTCCTCTGTTCTTTCCATATAGGAGAATGCACTGACAATCATCATACAAATCACAATCAGCAGTGTATACTCTCTTACTTTTTCTTCTCGGAAATATAGGCACAATGTAATCGCTCCACTGACTGCCAGACAAACAGATGCCATCAGATACATGCGCCACGGGAACTGGATCATTTCCAGATACGGTCCAAGCCTTTCCCATGGAAACAATCTCGTTGCCGCAAGTGCAAATAGAATACCAAATATCAGCAGTATCGTGGAAAATTCTAAAAGATCTTTATACTCTTGCTTTGCGGCAAGCATCAGCCTTGGCAGATTGATCATAAAGAGACAGATTCCAACCGCAGGAAATACTCCATAAAATACAGAGGAAACCTCACGCATAGCCTCCGCTGGTGAAATCCATGCTGTACTGAAATGAAAAGTGGCCGAGTACATCTGTTCTACCATCGGCAGCCAATAAAACATTGTCAAAAGAATGGTAACGACTACCGTAACAAATGCTTTCAATAGCAATTTAGAGTTCTTGAAAACCTTATATTTATATAAACAAAGCAATCCACCCATGAGAATACACATCAAGCAAGTATTTGTATGACATAACAAAACTCCTGCATAGCCTGCCCCAAGTATCCATGGCTTTTTCATATCCTCATAAATCAAATCATAAAGTCCGCAGATGACTAACGGTACAAAAATAAAAGCTGTGTATTCCCCAACCGCACTTCTTGTATATACATCATCAATATGATACTCACACAAAGTGAGGACAACCGCAGCGATTGTAGCTGCATAGGAGTTTTTCGTGATATAGCGTGTACTATAATAGGTCAATCCATAGCAAAGTACGAAGCATAGCGCAATAAAAAGATGATAGGATGCATTAATACTGACACCCATAACTCTGAGTAGTGCAGGAAAATAAAGCAGAAAATCCGGATAGAACATAGAACTGGCATAGCCTGCCCCGCCTAGAAAGAGAACATTAACCTTCAGAAACGGCTTTCCCATCAAAATGCCTTCCTTCAGACTCTCAATACGCAGCAAATGGTACTCTACATCATGACCGTTGATGCAGTTCTCTGTAAACAACGGACTACATGCTACAAACATCGTAATCAGAAAAATGACCCCTGCAATAATATTCGATTGACTCATCCGTAACTTTCTTTTCATGTAGCTCCTTTACAAGCCTTTTCTCTAATCTTACTGAATCCTTTAATCGATTTTCTAAGTATAACTTTATTTAAATCATCTTTCAATACATTGCTGTGAAAAACGTACTTTATGTTTCAGATACAGCCCTTTTTTCAGTAGCAATGATCGTATCATTGACCTGTATCCTCCCTCCATGAAGGACTCTTGCAAATATGCCCTCCCGTGGCATGATACAGTCTCCCATTTGTTGAAAGATCTCGCAGCCGCTATGGCATTCCTTTCCAATCTGTGTCAGCTCCATAATAACATCATGACACTGAAATCTGGTGCCTATCGGCAAGGTCTTCAGATCAATACCCTCTACAATCAGATTTTCGCCGAATGCTCCATCCTCGACTACGGCACCACGCTTCCTAAATTCCTCTATCTTTTCATAGGAAAGCAGGCTAACCTGTCTATGCCAGTTTCCAGCATGTGCGTCTCCTTTTAGCCCGTAATCCTTTATCAATTCACAAGAACCTATATTTTTCTTCTGTGTTCCTCGCTCTGGACTCGTACAAACTGCTTTGATCGTTCCCATCTTACCTGCACAGTTTCCTGTTTCACCTAACAAGATCTCCAATCCGTGGGATAATTCTGGGAGGATGTACTCTAGGCTCTCCTTAACCGCCTTGGGCGACCCCGGCAAATTGATGATCAGAGTATCCTTGCGGATGCCAGCTACTCCTCTAGAAAGCATTGCCCTCCTAGTAATCTGCATACTGTATGCCCTCATCGCTTCTGGAATACCAGGCACTATGCGTTCAATGATGTCCATTGTAGCCTCTGGTGTACAGTCACGCTTTGAAAATCCTGTTCCACCTGTTGTAATGACTAGGTCAGCCATATGATCATCTGCCGCTTCCCGCATCGCTTCACTTAGTCTGGCTCTGTCATCTGGAAGCAGCTGTTGTGATACAACTGTATATCCTCCCTGCTCCAGGATTTCCCAAACAGTTTGTCCGCTGATATCCTCTCGCTCTCCTAAATAACCACTGTCGCTAGCTGTGATGATAATCGCTCTTTTCATTGATCTGCCATTCCCTTCCTCTACATCATCTGACACAACTGTCATCCACCTATCTGAGACATACCGCTACGTTCAGCTTGGTCTATTACAGTCTCACGAAATTGATGTTTCTCTGGCTTTTCCAAGATTGCCTGCCTAATTGATGCAGCAATTTCTTCATCTGTACTGTTGCTGCGTAGCTTTTCACGCAAATCGGTTCCAACATTGTATTGCAAACAGGATTTCAGATATCCCTGTGATGTCAGTCTTACTCGATTGCAAGTCTGACAAAACTGATGGCTCATTGCACTGATAAATCCAATTCTTCCTGCAAATCCCTCTAGTCTATAGTAATGTCCAGGACCATTGCCCCGATACTCATCATCCTCTGTCAACATACCAAATCGTTCGCTCAAAATATCTTTGATTTCATCCTCTGGCAGATACCTATATTGCTTCCCATGACCAATCGGCATCAGTTCAATAAAACGTACATCCATTTTTCTGTCTCTGGCTAACTCCGCCACCTGCAAGATTCTATCTGCTGCATTCTGAATGCCATTCTCTGCTTGATCACGCATGGAAACACAATTGATTTTGACTGGTATCTGTAATCTTAGAGCTTCATTGATTCCTTCCATAACCTGCTGCAGACAGTCATATCGCGTCATGTGAGTATAGGTCTCTCGATCCAGTGAATCCAGACTAATATTGATTCCATCAATACCACTATCCTTCAAATCCTGAATCATCCCTGACAACAGGACACCATTGGTCGTTAATGCTACCTTTTCAATACCTTCTACCGCTTTGATACTCTTGATCAGCCTGAGCATATCGCGTCGCACCAGAGGTTCTCCTCCTGTGAGTCGTATATATTTGATTCCCATGACAGCAAATATCCTGCAAACTCTGACAATCTCGTCATATGTCAGAATATCCTCGTGCTGCATCATCTGGATACCATCCTCCGGCATGCAATATATACAACGAAGATTACATCTATCTGTAACAGATATCCTCACATAATCTATTTCTCTTCCCGATGCATCAAGCATAAAAATCCCCACTTTTTCCGCCTGTCTTTTTGATTAAATGGATCCTTGTCATCTCCATATGCTTATCTATTGCTTTGCACATATCGTAAATTGTCAACAATGCTACGGACACGCCTGTTAGGGCTTCCATTTCAACACCAGTCTTCCCTGATATTCGTACAGTACAGACTGCCTTGATCAACCCTGCAGCTTCATTAATCTCAAATTCGATACCACACTTACCGATCATTAATGGATGACACATCGGAATCAGATTAGAAGTCTGCTTGACAGCCATGATGCCAGCTGTTCTTGCAACTCCCAGCACATCTCCCTTGGCTGCTGTTCCATTTTTGACAGCCTCTATGATCTCTTTACAGACAATAATCTCACCTTCTGCAACAGCTGTTCTGTCTGTTATTCTCTTATCCGTCACATCTACCATAATTGCATTTCCTGCAGCATCAAAATGTGTAAATTCGTTATTCAATATGATATACTCCTATTCGGTTATTTCGATCTGATAAATGGTCTGAAGACATCCATCTCATTATATAATAAATAGAAACAAAGGTCAAAAAACCGGTACATCATCTCTGATATACCGGTCTGTATTGATTTTATTTTTCTATTCCTCGGAAGCTAAATTCAAACTCCAGCGGTTTGCTGACATCCAACAGATATTCTTCGTGTGTTCTAGCACCCCATGCGTCATCTCCAGCAACTCCCATTTGCTTTAGGGAAGCTCTGATCACAGTGTAATGAACTTGCGGTAGTTCATTTGGATGCATCGCATTCTCCAGCTCATGCGGTGTATACGGAAGTGCTGAGAAATTCATACGGTTTCCTTCAAATATAAGACCTTTGCCCGTATCATCCGTTACCTTGGCATATCTAACCTCTGTTTTATTTCCACATTCCTGCGGCATCAAATAAGCTGCCATATTATCCCTAACCTTGTTTCTATAAATACCCAGCTTTGCTCCCTTTTCTCTGTCGCAGTAGGTCTCCTCCAGACCATTTCCGTACCATTCCAAATTATCAAAATCAGCTGACATCTTGAACATCAAGCCAAACTCTGGCATATCCCCAAGCTCTGGTATCGGCTGGTATGACAGTTTTGCTGCCACTGTTCCATCACCATACACTGTATAAGTGATATCACAGCTACTTCTCGGACTAGTCGGCATATAATAGGTATACCTGATGACTGTACAGTCTTCCTTGACCTCGAGTATCGGATTTTCTAGTGCTCTGCCCTTTTCTGGTGTAAAGCAGCTGGCATATGTTGATGCAATCTTCCACTGAGCATATCTAAGTGGCATCAGATTGCCGATATCATCATCTACTGGTGCTCTCCAAAAGTTCGGCTGCACAGTTGTCTTCAACATTTCTTGTCCATCATATCGATAAGAAACCAACCCGTATTTTTTTCTATCAAAGAGAACCTCAAAATGTTCTCCTCTGACGCCTATATTGCAGGCTCCCTCTATTACCTCAAACAAACCTGCTTTGCTTCTCTCACTACCTTTTACTTCGTACACTCCTTGACCAAAGGCAATTTCATAGCCCCTTTTTGCCCATGGCATATCCTCTTTTAGCAAGAAAGACACTGTGATTACATATTCACCAGCTTCGATTTCCTTGGCAAATGGCATCGGATATGTTCCAGTTGTTAAAGGTGCAACGTCCGTTTTTATATTTTCGCTTTTTACAATCCTGCCATCTCTGTGGAGAGAAACTACGCAATAAAAATCAGAGGATGCTGTAAAGAGATTTTTGTTCTTGATCGTGATTTGATCTGCGTTTGCACTAATGACCAGGTTCTGATATATATATTTGATTTCCTGCATCTTTGGTGACACGTGCCTATCTCCATACACAATGCCATTTCCGCAGAAATTATAATCACACGGATGCTCATCATAGTCTCCGCCGTAGGTATACTCTTCCTGCCCGTATCGGTCCTTTCTGCGAATCGTCTGATCCACGAAATCCCATATAAATCCACCCTGAAACAAGGGTTCCTTCTCTGTCAGATCGATGTATTTGTAAACAGCACCATTTGCATTCCCCATAGAATGCATATACTCACAGCATATAAACGGTTTTGACCTGTCATTTTTTAGAAATTCTTCGATTTCAACGACTGGTGTATACATCTGACTTTCCATATCACTCGTATCATTATAGCGTCTGTCGGATTTGATCCCTTCATAATGAACAAGCCGTGTTGAATCCTGCTCACGAAAATAATTAGACATTTCATAAAAATTCTTACCACCCAGAGACTCGTTGCCGCATGACCAGATCAAAATAGACGGGTGATTTTTATCGCGCTGATACATCGCATCCGCACGCGCAAGAGCCGCCTCACGCCAATTAATCTTGTCTCCCGGTATCATCTCATCTAATGTGATTCTTCCACTTAGATAAGCATCCCATAAACCATGTGTTTCTATATTTGTTTCATCTATGACATAAAGTCCATATTCATCACACAGTTCATACAAATAAGACTGGTTGGGATAATGACTCGTACGCAGCGCATTAATATTGTTTTGCTTCATAATCTTTATATCCTGCTCGATGATTTCCCTGGAAATCACCCTGCCGGAATCGCAACAAAATTCATGACGATTCGTACCATGGAATACGATTCTCTTTCCATTAATACACATTACGCCATCTTTTATTTCAAATTTTCTAAATCCGATATTCTGTTTGATCACTTCGCATAATTGATCATTTTGATCATAAATCTTAATTATTAATTCATATAAAGCAGGAGTCTCCGCACTCCAAAGTACTGGGTTAGAAAGATTCAGCTCTGCCTCTTCTTCCTGTAAATTCAAGCACTTCTCTGCAAAAGCCTTTTCCTGCCCATTACGGTAAAGTGTCAGTAACGCATGACCTAAAGGCTGATTCTGAAACCTCATACTTACCTTTACAGATCCTTCATTCAATTGTTCATTCAGCGTCGGAATCACCTTCAGATCATATATATGAATCCTAGGAACTGTATAAAGATACACATCTCTGAAAATGCCAGAAAACCGGTAAAAATCCTGATCCTCCATCCAACTGCCAGCTGACCATTGAAATACCTGTGCCGCAAGTTTATTCTCACCATCCGTCAGCATATCCGTTAGTTCAAACT
This sequence comes from uncultured Lachnospiraceae bacterium, assembly GCA_964483545.1. Lineage (GTDB taxonomy): Bacteria > Bacillota > Clostridia > Lachnospirales > Lachnospiraceae > JAAYYM01. The sequence goes on along the minus strand of CAZACC010000012.1, from coordinate 18,195 downwards.
CTGTCGGCGTAAAAGAGTCCTCACTGTAACCGATGAACTGCCCGTTGCACCAAAGTGCAATTGCACTCTCTACACCCTGAAAGGATATGAATACAGGCTTTCCCTTCATCGCATCTGGTACTGAGAAATACTTCACATATGATGCTGTCGGGTTAAAATGAACTGGAATCTCTCCCGGAGTGATATTCTCGCGTCCATCCCACGGATACTGCGTATTTACATATGCAGGACTTCCGTACCCCTCCATCTGGATGTGCGCTGGCACCTTGATTTCAGCCCATTCCTTACAGTCATAATCAGCTGCCTCAAATCCCTTTACAGACTGCTCATAGTTTTCCGCATAAGAAAACTTCCACAGACCATTCAGGCTTTCCTTCATTCTGCTCTGACCACTCTCATATTCCTCTACAGAGCCATAATACAGATGATCTGAATGAGGTGTCAGACATCCATCCGAATAGTATTCCGGATCCTTTACCTTGTTATAATCAAATATATGCATAAAATCCTCCTACTTCACAGCACCTGTAATACCCTCTGCAAAGCTTTTCTGTAATAAGAAGAAAATGATAATGGTCGGTATCGTACACATCAATACCGCTAGCATCAGTGTTCCATAATCTGTTACATAGCCTTCCTTCAGATTGGCAACCAACATCGGCATTGTAATGCTGGCATTGTCCTGCATGATGACCTTTGGCCACAAGTAGGAATTCCATGCGTTCATAAAAGTAATCGTCATGGCTGCAGCATAGGTAGACCGCATCGTCGGGAAGAACATTCTGAAGAAAATACCTATTTCGCTTAATCCGTCAATTCTGGATGCTTCGATGATATCATGTGGAAATGACCGTGCACTCTGACGAAACAACATGATTAAAAACGGAGTAGAAATTGTTGGCAAGATGAATCCCAACGTTGTATTCAGTAGCTGCGCTTTTGAAAACATCTGAAATAAAGGGATCATGGTTGAAGCAAATGGAACCATCATGGCCAGTAGTAATACGGACATGACTGTATCTTTTCCCCTGTCATGGAAAATCTCAAATCCATAACCAGCTAATGAGCACACAATCAGTGACAGTATCGTCAATGTCACCGAGTATTTGAACGAGTTGATCATGGCTCCTGAAACATCCTGGCTGGCCAGCAGATTCTTGAAGTTCTGCACCAGATAGGTGCTTGGCATCATCCTTCCAGATACAATATCGACACTCGTATTGGTTGCTGAAATAGCCATCCATATAAGCGGAAATATTGATATTAATGAAGCTATGCTCAAAAAAACATATCTACAGGCTGAACGAACTTTAATCACGCTTATCACCTACTTTCATCTGGAAATATGCCAGAACTGCTACTAGGATCAATATCAGGTATGACATAGCTGCCGCATACCCAAAGTTCGGAACATACTTAAATGATACATTATAGATATAATGTGACATTGTAACTGTTGCATTTGCAGGTCCACCATTGGTCAGATTCATAGACTCATCAAACAGCTGCAGCGTTCCGTTGGTTGACATAATCGCCGTCAACAGAATCGTAGGCTTGAGCAGCGGTACCGTAATCTTACGAAATGCCTGAAAAGCGGATGCCCCGTCGATTTTGGCTGCCTCATACACAGAATACTCTATATTCTGTAATCCAGACAAATAAAACACCATATTGTATCCCGTCCATCTCCAGACAAGTGCTAATATAATAATGATTCTTGAACTGGTTGGCTGTGCCAAAAAATTATAGCCCGTACTTAAGATTCCCAGTTTGATCAAGAACGCATTGATAAATCCATCTACTGCAAAAAGGGATCTGAAAATAATAGAGTACGATACGAGTGATGTTGCACAAGGAAGAAAGATAGCAGTGCGGAACAGCCCCTTAAACTTCAAATTCCTGTCATTCAGCATCGATGCTAGTATCAATGCCAGTATGAGCATGATTGGTACCTGAATGATCAAATATAAAAACGTATTTTTCAATGCCTGGATAAATACAACATCCTGAAACATTCGTATATAATTAGTAATCCCCGTCCACTGCATTGCTGCACCGATTCCCGTTTTGAAAGACAGTAGCAGTGCCTTGAACATTGGAAAGAAACTCATTGCCACGATCAACAGGGTGGCTGGTGTCAAAAAAGCCCATCCTATTAGATTGTGTCTCCTGTTCAGCGTAAGCTTTCTCTTGGGCTGACTCACAAAAATACCTCCTTCTCAATCCTGATATAATATCGGGGAACGTCCTGTCTCCAAGAAGTTCCCCTTTATTAAACCATTCCGTATTTACGGTAACAATTTATTTACCCATTGCAAAGTTTACTGTATCTTCTGCTGTTTTCAGCTCTGCTTCGATATCAGCGCCTGCTACTACATTCGTGATTGCAACAGCTACTGCATCTCTTGCTTCATAATAATATACACCTGTATTATTGCTTGGAATCTTGCCTGCAAACTCAGTAATCAGTGCAAATACAGACTCACCACCAAAGAATTCCTGAGGTTCTGCATATACTGTGCTGTCTGCTGCCGGTAAGTATGTAGCTAGTGCACCTGAGCTCGGAAGGATTGTCTCATAGAACTCTACGCTGCCTGCAAATGTCTTTGCAAGGAAATCAAATGCGAGGTCTGTATTCTTGCAGTTTGATGTAACTGCCCAGCTGGATCCGCCGTTATTTGAGTAGTTTGTAGCACCTGATGATTTGTCCAGCTTAGGCATATTTGTGATTGCCCATTTACCTGACTGATCTGCTGCTGTCTGGATAGAAGCCATGATCCAGCATCCATTGATAGTACCTGCTACTGTTGAGTTTGTGATAGAGCCAATATACTGATCCCAATCATTTACTTCGATCAACACACCAGACTGAACGAGTTCTGCATATGTCTGCATAACCTCTTTTAATACATCATTATCAACCATGTTCGGATTTCCCTCTGCATCAAAGAGAGAAGAACCTGCTGACTGGAGTATCATCATGATCACATCAGATTCACCTGCTTGGCATGAAAGAAGCGGTTTACCTGTCTTAGCCAGTACTTCTTTACCCTTTGCAATATAATCTGACCATGTAATATCTGTAAAGTCTGCTGCCGTGAAGCCTGCTTCCTCTAATACATCTGTTCTGTAGCATGCAATAACAGCACCGTTATCGAATGGAACGCCGTAATTCTTGCCATCTACTACAGAATATGCAACCTTGGAAGCACCAAACTTGGAATAATCAATTCCTGAAGCTGTCAAATCTGTAAACGCATCTGGGAATGAAATAACATTCTTCTGGAACGCATTGTCCTGCATCAGCATGATATCTGGCAATGAGCTCAAATCTCCTGCAGAACCTGCTGTTGTCAGCTTGGTCTGGATGTCTTCCCAAGGAGTCTCAACAATATTGAGTTTGAAATCTGGATTTGTTTTCTGATATTCCTTTTCTGCTTCCTGCATTGAGTAAATATTAAATGCAGGATCCCAGCACCACACTGTCAACGTGTTATCTCCGCCTGCTGCTGCTGTATCTGTTGCTGCGTCATCTGCAGCAGGTGCTTCTGCTGTGTCTGCCGCAGATGTCTCTGCTGCCGGTGCTGTTGTGTCAGCTGCTTTGCTGCCGCATCCGATGGCTGAAACCATCATAGCAGCTGTTACTAATAATACCATTACTTTCTTTTTCATGTTTCTTAACCCTCCTGATTCAGTTGATATGTGTCTGATATTTTGCGTGTTTTGACGCAAAATCAACCCTGTGGCCACAAGGCAGTTCCTGAACTGTGCACACTCCTATTACCTGGATCGGTACATAAATCAAAACATATTACTGTCTCGATTAAACATATTATAGCATACACTCAGTGTCTTTGTTTTCATATTCAATTAAAAAACGTGCAATTTCAACCATTAATTAAAATTGCACATTACCTTATACGATTGAGTGATTATTACTAATTCTACCAACCTTTTAAAGCCGAAATCTTATAATTTAACAGCTTTCCTTCATAGTTATCTGGATGTATCTTCCACTGATACGGAGAAATGCCCACGATCCTCTTAAAGTTTCTGTTAAAGGTCAATGTCGTTTCAAATCCAACTGTCTGTGCAATATCCTCCATGGACCCGTTTGTCTTTTTTAACAGGTCACAGGCAGCCTGAATACGAACTAGATTGATATATTCCACCACTGACATATTCATGCTTTCTTTGAACACTCTCCTGAAATGTGTTTCACTAATATGACACACCTCAGCCAGCAGGCCGACCTTTAATTCCTCCATGTAGCGTTTACTAATGTAATCTAAAGCCCGAGCAATCATCGCACCCTTTGAGGATACAGTCTTGACCCCGTGTACATCAGATGAATTCATACGAAAGATCTGTATCATCAGTGTCTTCAGCAGCCCTTCTACACTGTCTACATAAAATTCATGTTTCTCTTCCATTTCCTTGAAAATAGACTGTATGATCTTGGCAACCTCAGAGTTCTCATCTGTGTGCATGAAAAAACCTTTACGATTTACCTGATCGATGAATTCCTTGGTAAAAAGAGGGTCATCATGATAACAGCTCTGAATCATACTATCTGCATCTAAGAACAGATACTCCCAAAAGCCAAAAACATTTTCATCACTGTTCGTCGTGTGCGGCAAATTTTTTGGAATGATAGAGAACATATCACCTTCAAATCGCCATTTATCATCCTCAATAATTAATTCGCCACTTCCGAAATGACAAAATCCTATTTCCATCAGGTTATGAAAATGAAGTTTTTTAATACCCTTCCCATAACACTGAATCCATTTCTGCCCTGTCAGTGCTAGTAATGGTTCACTTTGCGGAATCTCATAATAACGAAACTCCATCTCCTGCTGCTTCTTCTTTGCCATGATCTCTCTCCATAGATGTATGACTGCTTTATTATTCTATCATACTTCTATATGGAGTAAAATACATAATCCCAACTCTAATCAATAACCTCTAATCAATAATTGAGAAAATGAACCAGACGTGTTACGATAAAAGCAGAAAATCAGAAAGGACTGTTATGATGGAGCTGAAACATTGTACCATCCGTATTGATAAATTTTTGGCGGATATGGGAATTGGCACTCGCAATGAAGTAAAGAGCTATCTTAAAAAAGGACTGGTTACTGTGAATCAGACTCCTGTTAAGAATCCAGCACAAAAAGTATCACCTGATATAGATATTGTTTTCTACAGAGGTGAGCATGTCTATTATACTGCCTATGAATATATCATGCTGCATAAGCCTGCTGGTGTTCTGTCAGCAACAGAGGATCGGAAGCAGAAGACTGTTCTGGATCTGATTACAGATGCCTGTGTAAAAGATTTATTTCCTGTAGGTCGTCTGGATAAGGATACAGAAGGGTTGCTGTTGATTACAAATGACGGCGATTTGGCCCATCGTCTGCTGTCTCCCAATAAGCATGTTGCAAAAATCTATTATGCTAAAATAGATGGTATCGTCACTGACGAGGATATATTATTATTTAAATCTGGTATTTTGCTAGAACAAGGCTTTACAACACTGCCTGCTATATTATCTATTTTGAGTACTGATCTCTTGGCAAAAACTTCTGAAATCGAGCTAACCATTTATGAGGGTAAGTTTCATCAGGTAAAACGTATGTTTGAAGCTACCAGTAAGAAAGTAACCTATTTGAAACGTCTGTCTATGGGAAACCTGCAGCTAGATCCGACATTACAACCAGGAGAATACCGTCGTTTAACAGATTCGGAACTCGCTGACCTCTTATAAGGATATTTATATGCATAATTTTTTTCATAAGCTTCTTCTCTCACCTATCTATGTATTGATTTTCATGTTCTTTTACCCCAAAATAATTTCCGCCGAGGGTCTTTCTCCTATTGACGGAACTTTTTTTCCAGCACATCTGGCTGTAGATTTTTCTGAAGAACAGTGGGATAATGAACTGGCAGAATGGGATATAATGGGAATCGAATATGTAGTGATTGGTGAAAGTGCTTTTAGAAGTACAGACGGCACATGGCAGACTTTTTATCCATCACAGTACTCTGATATTTACTACTATAATTCTGTAGAAACCATTCTGCAGAAATGTGAATCGGCTGGGATTAAATGCTTTGTTGCCTGTGGTGGCTATGAAGATTTTGATAGCATTAATCTTTGCCGGTACAATGAATACGACGCAGATGGCAATGTCATAGTAAAGGGACAAGAAACTTTTGAACAGCTTGTTTATGATACACTTCGATATATGCAGGAGCTCTATGACCTCTATGCAGACCAATACCCAAATAGTTTCTATGGCTTTTATTTTGTTCCCGAAGTTTCAAACTCAGTTGAATTTGAGCAGGAGGAACTGATGGATTTAGGAGTTGAATCACTTGCAAAAGCACTCAATCTCACTATTGATAAAATCAATCAGTTAAATCCCGATCTGAAGCTTTTGTTATCTCCATATGTAAATCTAAAACCAAGTGATACATGGAATACACATGATGTTAGAACAATTGAACGTTTCTGGACAAAGCTAATTCAAAATACAAACTTTCGTGAAGGTGATATTTTATCGCCTCAAGACAGTGTCGGTGCAAATGGAGTTACTATCACACAGCTGGGACTTGTTATAGAAGCCTATCGTAATGCTGTTGATGCTGCAGGAAAGCCCATTATGCTCTGGAGTAATTGTGAAACCTTTTTATTTCCAATGGAGACTATGGATGTTCCCTATGAAACAGGACAGTCTGTATTCATCAATCGACTCATCCAACAGACCGATATCGTAGCTCCATACGTTGATCAGATTATTACCATCAGTTACACAAATTATATCGGACAAAGTAATTGTGGAAATGGATTCTACCGCACATATCTGGACTACCTCAAAACAGGTATGCTTGATCGGATTCCTCCAAAACCTGTCAGCCATATTGTGGGAAATGTCATACTCGTTGACGGAAAACCTGTTCTGCAACTTACCTGCGATCCAATTTCAGACAACTATGGGGTCGCCAGAATGGAAATCACAAAAAATCATAAACCTTTTACTTTCCGTATTGCCACCCGATTTGAAAAACACCCGACAGCACTAAAGCCCGGCATCAAGGCTCCTGATTCTTTCTATGATGAAAACTTTTCTCTAGATGGAGGATCTGCTATCTATGGAATCACCCTATATGACTGTGCCGGCAATCAGGGAAAAGAAGCCTTTGTTGCTGTTTCTTCTTCACTGTTGACCATAAGAGAAATTAAATATCCCTGTAGTGAGGAATACTACCAGCTTCACCACAGGGAATATGAAATACATTGTAACGTATATATGCCTATTTCTTTTTGATTCTTTTATTCATACTGAGTTCTGTACTCTGTTCAGAAAATCTCCAAAAGGAGGAAAAACATGTATATAGCAAACGAACAACATTACAATACTATGAAGTACCTAATGTCAAGTCTGGATCAAAGTCTGAAACGGTTCAAAAATGGGTTTACATTGTTATCATTTACATTGTTATCTATCTATATTATAATTATACCGTCAGATTGTATGGTATGTTATAAGATATACCTCAAATTCATAAGACATTTCCTTCAAGAATGGAGGTTTCTATTATGGCTATTACAAGATGCAACGTAAGCATTAACAATATACAGAAAGAGATGAAGGTGCATGGTTCTCCTTCCTTTCCAATTGGTCTTTACTATGACTATCTTCCGACAGATGATGTGCCATGGCATTGGCATGAACATCTGGAATTAGGTTATGTGGAAAAGGGAACCGTTCATCTTGGGGTAAATTCAGACAAAAAGATTATTCATGAGGGAAAAGCTTACTTTATTAACAAGGAAATACTGCACTCCTTCTGGTGTGAGAATGAGGATACTTGTACGATTCATTCCATGGTTTTTAAATCAGAGCTTCTGGGATCACATGATAGTGTCTTCTATCAGAACTATATTCAACCTCTTGTTGATAACAATGAATTACCTTATATTACTATAACAGGGAATGAAGAATGGCATAAGGAAATTCTGAATCTGTTTAGTAGTGCCTGGCTTTCAGCAACTAACGAGGAATTCGGTTTTGAATTCAACATCAGAAATCGTATATCCAGTATTTTGTTATTAATCATCAGGTATATGTCAAAACAATCAAATGACTTTTCAGAAAAAGCCCTACGAACAGAACGTCGCACGAAGGTGATGTTAACATATATCTCTGAAAACTATGCAAACGAAATAAGGGTGAAAGATATCGCAAATAGTGCCATGATCAGTGAAAGTGAGTGTCTACGCTGTTTTCATGACAGTGTCGGTATCTCGCCAATTAAATACATCAGACAGCTTCGCATTCAAACTGCCGCTGAATTATTAATCAGTACTGACAGACCAATCAACGACATTGCCGAACAATGCGGATTTCAGGATATGAGTTACTTTACAAAAAGCTTTCGCGAAATTAAAGGATCTGCTCCTTCTGAATTCAGAATGCTTTTCTGAGTTTTTTTGATTCATAAGTATGGAGTCCCTTTTCCATCTTTCTTTAATGCCTATACGGCACTTAGTATTTCTATGATTTCCTGCATCTGCCGAGTAATCTCTCTAGCAAGTTCACACACATAAGCATATATCAAAGGGCATATATCAAAGGGACAACAAGAACTTATATTCTTCCAATACTGGTAATATAATAAACTTATACAAATCTTGTAAAAGAAGGTGGAGTTATGGAATATATGACAGTCAGTGAAGCCATAGAACTATGGGGCATTTCCAGACGTGCGATTACTTATCATTTGGTGGATGGACGTATTCTCAGTTCTGTGAAAAAGCAGGCGAGTAATGCCCATGCGTAAAAACCTTCTTTACATAGTCTTATTTTTCCTTGCTGTGCTGGTTGTTTGGGTGAGTTTTTCTTTCGCTCCTCAGCCTGATTGGATTGATCTTCCTGCTACACACGGCTCCTATGACCTTACCAAGTATGATTTTAAGAATACAATTTACCTCACAGCGGACTATTGGGAAAGCTGGCCAGAAAAACTATACACACCAAAAGATTTTTCAAACGGTATTGTTCCTGTCAGCATGAATTTGGCGGCAGTAAAGGAAATCAACAAACAAGCGGGCGCGGATGTGAACATCACCGCTACCCGCATGAGTAACAGAAAGCTCAAGGGCAGCGTATCGGTGGCAATCCCTTATACCCTCGGCGCAGGCGAGAACGCCGATAACGTGCAGGCGGCCTATGTAGACGTAAACGGCAAAGTACAGTAGTTAATCAACTCTGTCTATGATAGCGTAAACAAGGTTCTGCGCTTTAACACCAACCACTTCTCCACCTACGGTGTCGGCTACAAAATTCTTCTTGACTCACAAGGAGATATGTCGTATTTATGTCGTATTTGCTTATAAATCGACATTGATCAAAATAATCTTATGATGATATAGTAAAGGCGGTGCTACCAAAACGGTAAGCGGTTCGCCTTTCGCCACAATTTATATTGTGAGAACTTCCAACATTACTGGAGGTGACACTATGGAAAATAAAGTGAAAGGTACATAAAGATGTTCGAGATTGTCTTGAAGATAGTCGGCATTGTTACATCAATTATCGGAACTATTGTGAAAATAATTGATATGCGACAAAAGACGAAAGAAAAACATCAAAAAAGCAACCGCCGCTCCCCAAAGTAGTTGTTGCTTTCTTGATAAGTAACTAATAACTGAGGTGAACCGTTTGCTTACGGTAGCACCTTTTTGTACCCTTATCTTAACACTTGATGCCCTAAACGTCAAGGCGTCCGCCAAAACAATAACTCTGTGTTGCAGTCACAAAATTCGATTCTACAATGCTTCTATGATGTATTATGCAGATATTCCATTGCGAGATATACAGTATTTTTAGGGCATAGTACGCAAACAATGACAGAACATTACCTCAGGGATATTATGGCTAAGAAAGAGAGAATTGCAGTAAATAAGCGGTATTTAGACTTGTTCAATAATAGGTCATTCACTAAGTCATCCACCAAAACAAGCATAAAAAAATGCCTGAAACCACTAAAATTGTGCAGTTTCAAGCACTTCCCAGAAGAGGTGCCAACCAGATTTGAAGACCGAAAATTGAAAAAACGTGATAGAAAGGGCATTCTTGGCATCTGTATCTTTACGGACACATATTTACGGACACATCTTACTAATTTACTCATTTACTTAGCATAAACAATATTATAACACAAAATAGAGATGGCATCTGAAAGAAGATGGCTTTTTTAACACTTTAACCTGATAATGTCCAAGCATCATTGTTATTAATCATAATTTTTAATACTCCTTGATTAAAATATTTAATTAATTTAGACATATTAATTATGATAAATTATATAAAAAACGAAAAAATAAACCGTTGAAAACAATTTCTTTCATAATTATATCAGTCACATAAAATTGAATTACAGAAAGAATCTTTGTTGGAAAATAACAAAGTGGTGTTGAAAGGATATCACCCTAAAACAACCTTTTCGTATGAGGAACGCATTAATCATGCCATATAGTCTACGGAGGAATCACTGTTAGAGAGTGCCGGGTAAGCTTATGCCACTAACCGCTAGACTTTGGGTTTGATAGCACAACCCGCAATCTGATTGGAAATTCAGAAAAACTAAAAGACAAATAAAACCGTCCTGTCGCTTACGGAATTGGTAAGAGGGGGAATGCGCGAACGAAGTGATTATCTACGGTGTTTTATGGCAGACCTTGACCGTTAATTTATTAACTCAAATTAGAAGCGTAGTCCCAATGCAAATTTCAAAATAAGCAATTCCTCATTTTGAAAAATGCAGGGGGAGGATGGGATATCGTAAAAAACAAAATTTGATTTACTAAACATTAAGTAATGCTAAAAATATAAATAGAAAATTCCTTAAAGGACTTTCACAACAAACGTTTCCACTGATACTTCCATAGACTGAACTAATCCCAACAGTAACAACGACTCCGACTGAGCCGGCAGTAACACCAACTCCAATCCCAACTCTACAATCGGTATTAGAATCAATAAATCACTATCAATAATACTAATACATATGAACTCAAAGCAACCAGCAAAGATACCTATTAGTCATAAGATTTCAAATTCTAATGTTGCAGTAGCAGACGGGAAAGGAAGTGTTTCCAGAAATTTAGTTGGAACTGCAATCATAACAATGAACATTCCATCCGGTTATAGTAAAAGGTAAGTGTTACAGTATTACTGACAGCTTTCAGTAAGTACAATAGAATATGATAAGAATCAAACGGTATACAAAGATAAAACTATATAAATAAGCGTTATAGAAAACGCAATAGGTAATAAGTCATATATGTTAACAGCAAAACAATTATCAATGCAGAAAGAAATAGATGTATCAAGCATAAGTAGTCAATTCCATATAATACAATACTGAGGTCATCATAAAAAGATGAATTATTTAACGCTTTAAAGAGGTGACGTATTTCTATATAATGATTAGGTGAAAACGGGTCTCATGTGATATAATACAATTGTTAAAGGAAAAGTCCCAAAAATATTAAACAAAAAAAGGAGAAATCATATGGATAGAAAAAAATTATTTGAAGAAATCAAAAAGAACATTGCAGAAGTTGAAAAATTTGACATAGATAAAATGGAAAGAAAAATTAATAGCAACATCAATGATGCGGAAGTCGATAAATACATGGAAGTTATGAAAACATCTGTTCAGCTTAATCGAGTGAGAAGATGTAGTTAATCAATAAATAAGCGCAAGAACTGTAAAGGTCTTGCGTTTTCTTTTTAAACAGGGGGATATCAAATATGGAAAATAACATTATAGAATTTGAAAATTACGAAACAGAATTAGAACGAAAAAGAAGAATGGAACGTGAATTAGCAAATAGTCGAAGAGACTCAATCCCTCCAGAACATCGAGGGTTCGGCGAGGCTGTCGCTTATATATGTGGAATTATACAAGAAGATAATCCACTCAAAGCCAATTATATGAATAATATGGTAGATGAATTTGTAGATGAAATGTTAGCCTTTGTTGAAAGAAAAGAAGAAGAAAAAAAACAACATGATATAAAACAACAAAACAGAAAAAATAGAGTAAAAAATATAAAATAATCTTTCTATAAAAAAGCAGGTTTATCTATCCTCCTGCTTTAGTCTTCAATGTATTCAATTATCTCATGAACGTCACAGTCAAACATTAGACATAATTGGTTCAGTGTATGCATTGTTATACTCTGATTGTGACGTAACTTATATATCATTGATTTTGACATACCAAATGTATGCTCTAATTTATATGTTGATATATCTTTATCTCTCAGCATATTCCATAGGGGAGTATATACAATCATTGCAATCACCTTCGCTTAATGATAATATGTACTCACATTTGCGACAATCCTCACAATTATGAGGATACTGTTGCTTTTTTCCATTTTGTCATTTATAATATGTATATTATTTCTAATATAATCCAAATCAAAACAGACAAAAGTCTGCAATGCAAAGCTATAGGGACATCTTCATACGAAATGTCAGACAGTTTCATCTATAATTTGCAACTGCGAATTTTTCGTTTTCAAAATGGAAGGGGGATTAAGATGAAAAGAAGTGTTAACTGCTTAGTCATTTGCTTTTTGATTTCAGGAATTCTATCTTTATCAATTAATCCTGTCTCTGCCTTTGGAATGGAATATTACGTGGACGAAGATACCACCATCGTCCCTAATTTTGATGCAAGGGATAATGGTTGGGTAACTGAGGGAAAAAAACAAAAAGGTGGAACCTGTTGGTTATATTCACAGACAGCAGCTTTAGAGACCGCTGCTATTAAAGCAGGTTTAATGGGTAATACAGAACAATTTTCAGAGGACGAATTTCTTTCATTAATGAATAATACAGTAGAAGGAGACAGTTATTTTAGAATCAGTAATGAGGGTGGAAGTTATTGCGAATCATTAGGTATATTAACTAACGGTACTTATAATAATAATAATTGTGATATAACGTATCAACATATAGATTTTAAAGACGACGATACAACTGAAATGAAAACAGCAATAATAAAAGAAAAGTTGTTAGAATATGGTGCTGTAAAAATTGGTACCGATGTAGATTACAATAGAAAAATATATACCAATACAGACAATGAAGAACCATTATTAGTTGGATTAAATACAACTGAGGAATGTAGTCAAAAGAAAAACACATCACATGGGGTTTGCATTGTAGGCTATGATGATGATTTTCCAGTAGAATTACTCGGAAAAGAATGGGATGACGGCATTGATACAACGCCCCAGAATCCCGGAGCATGGCTGATTAAAGACAGTAATCCTGCATATCACTATGATAGTGGTAAAATAACGAGTTTTATATGGATTTCATATGAAACAGACATTAGAGATTTAACAGTGTATGAAGTATCAACAGATTATGAATTTGATAATCTGTATCAGCATAATGGAATAGATAATAGTAGGAAATATACTCATAACTGTAATCAATTAGCCAATGTATATCAGACGAAATATGCAGATGATACGACAGACGAACTTATCACCGCAATAAAGCTTGGATACGAGAATTATAGTAATTGGCCAAATGGAAACGGGAATATACAAATATATACAAATATACAAGACGAAACAAACCCTACAAGCGGAATTCCTGCATTAGACGTTCCAATAGAAGTTACCAATAAAATGGGAGTAGGATACAATATTTATCCACTTCCAAAAGAAGTAAGACTTAAAAAAAATGAAAGATATGCAATCGTATTTTCTACAAATACAGGAATGGTTTTACAGTCAATTAAAACCCGTCACGACGCAGAAGATAGCTTCAGTTATCAAGGTATAATACAAGTAACCAATTCAATAGAACGTGGACAATCTTTATATCGTGAAAATGGAATATGGAAGGACGAAATTGACGGAGAAGGAATGAATTATGCATTAAAAGCGTATACCACCAATGCTCCGACAAATACGCCAATCGAGGAAGAACCAACGCCAACTCCAACCCCGGAAGTAACCCCGACCCCAGTTGAACCGACTCCGACACCGGAAGTAACTCCGACCCCAACAGTAACCCCTACTCCGACTGAGCCGACCCCAACCCCGGAAATAACTCCAACGCCAGTTGAGCCAACTCCGATAGTAACCCCAACTCCAACAGTAACCCCGACCCCAACGGTAATTCCTACCCCGATTCAACCGACCCCTACACCATTAGTAACACCGACACCCAATCCAACACCGACTCCACAACCAGTATTAGAGCCGATTAATGTTCCAAATGATAGAATTACAATCAATTATAGTGATACCTATTCACTCAATGCGACCAGTAAAGAATCTATCAGCTATGAAACTTCCAATTCCAATATTGCAGCGGTAGATTGGAACGGAAAGGTCACTGCAAACATGATTGGAACAACCACCATAACATTAACCAATCCATCCGGATACAACAAAAAAGTAAGTGTTATAGTATCCCCGATTGATATCAGCAAAGGTAAAGTAGAATATGACTCGAATCAAACGGTAAACGATAATAAAGACTACAAAATCAGTGTCACAGGAACTACGATAGGAAATAAGCCTTATAAGTTAACAACAGAACAATTATCAATCAATTACAATCATACAGGTAACGGAAAAGTAGATATAACCGCAAAGCCTGTTCCCGCATTAAAGCTGTATACAGGAACCTTAGTATCTTCTATGACATTAAAAGAAGATAAAAAAGAGAAGCCAGTATCAAAAGAACCAGAACCAAAGAACAATACGCCACAAAAGAAAGAGGACCCAAAAAATAATCAACAAACGGAACCGCCTATTGTTGTAGCAAGAGATAACAATCATAGCAATCATAATAACAGCAACAACAACAGTAACAATAGTAACAACAGTAATAATCATAATGAAAAAAATAGCAATAACAGTAACAGTAATAACAGTAACAGCAGTAACAATAACAGTCATAAAAATAATGCGATTGACATATCAAAAATTGCATTTAAGGAAATTCCGGTTCAATATTATAATGGAATACCAGTTACTCCGCAAGCAATCCCGATGGATACCAATATCACATCCGATATGTATACGATAGAGTATTTAAATAATGATTTTCCACATGTATATAATGTCATCGGAGTGGTAAGGGGTGTAGCACCTGCAGCTTACGGCGAACAATATATTTTTGCAGAAGTTGTTACAAAAGATAATGAACAAACAGCATCAAATATAACGGATGATACAGAATATATAGAATACGAAATTAAAAGAACATCCGTAGTACCAGAAGATACCTATACATCAACAAAAGAAGAACAACCAATCACACAAAACCTTAAACAAGAGGAAAAGAACAACGTACCCGTTATCCCGATTGGAATCGGTGTGGGTATTGCAGGAATGGGTATTATCGCCTTGGTAAAAAGAAAGAGTAAAAAGAATACCAAAAAATAAATATCATTCATTAAAAAATAGGGTTACTTTATAAATGTAAAGTTATCTCAGTAATTCCCTTAATGACTAAGAGACAGAATGCCTGTCTCTTAGTCATTTTTCACCTGCCATAAGTAGTTACTTGCAATTACATTGATACGATTATGCCCCAATTGCCGTGATACATATAACATTGCCTTTTTGTCATATATATCTTTTTGGTCACCACGACAATAGTATTTCTGCGAACGTGATAATGTCTCTAGCGGTCTTGCTATCAACGAGTAAAGTGTGGAAGCATATTCTGCGCGATACCCGTGGATATCTATATTACTTGATACATTACAAAAAATGGGTTGATTGGGTTCACTATTGATAAATGATGCGACAAAATCAGCATATGCTGGAATGATATCAACACTCCGGACTTTACCGCCTTTGCCTTTGATTTTAATGAGTCTCACTTTTCCGTTCGTAATTTCTATATTTTCGGGTGTCACCTTTATGAGTTCATGTCTACGAAGCCCTGTAGCTTTGCTGAAATTTATTATTGTACTGTTTGATGTGTCAGAAACATGTTTGTCATGACTGCATTTATTTCGCGACCGCTTAATATCCTGTCGTTTTCTTGGTGGCGTTTTCAAATGTAATTCAATTATTGAGGAGTGGTATATTTTTGCTATTGCACTTGCTTGCATTTTAAGTGTCCAAGCACTGAGTCCTCTGTCTTTTCCCTCATTAAGATATTCTTGAATATACTTTTTGGTTTCATCAAGCGTTCGACAGCCATGCTTAGACTTTGCCCAATTGGTAAATTGTATTCCCTGTTTTTTATATGTATTAAACGTGGAATACGAATAGATGCCTTCCACCTTTCCTTTCACTTTCGCTTTATATTTAGACTCACCGAATCGGCACAATTCTTTAAGTGCCGTTTCAACTTGCCATTTGAGTGATTTATTTTTCATACTTTTCCTCTCTTTCTCATCTGTATATTGTAGTGTTTGTGATAACATTGCTGTTAAGTTTTGGCTATATTGCAGCCTTAGAGAGCTTTTTTAGGAAAGACTGCCCCGTGTCTTTTTGGTGTCAAATTATCGGTTTTGTTCTGCTGTCCGTTTACTTCACCATTGGATGAAGTAACCGACAGCGTTACTGTGGACTTGATTATACAATCTTTAAACAGTCCCTTCAGGAATCATAAACTACTTTCCTGCGATAATTTGATGGTTAAACTTTTCTTCTCTTAATATCAATAAATGTTAATCTAATTATGAGAGATAATACGAAGCGATAACTTTTGATGATAATAGACAATATACTGCATGAAATTCATTTCTTTCATACTTTGTATAAAGAATGAAAGGATGATAAATTTGTTTATTAAGAAAGAATATCATATCTTGAATGCTCTGATTGAAAATGGTATAATCTCCGCAACAGATGCTAAGAGTGTATGGGTGAACACAATAAAAGATAAAGTTCAAAAAATACACAAGTATGTAATATTTCAATGTGCTGACGGGAGGTGGAAAACAACTATATATGTGGGAGACAAACGAAAACCCATATCATCTACAACCGAATCGGGATTGTATGAGAAGTTATATAAGTTCTATAACTACGGTGACGTTGAAACCGGTAACAGTTTAAACAAGGTGTTTAATAGATGGAAAATATGGGCGACTACTCCTAACATAATCGGTGTTACTCCGATATCGGATTGTAGTTATCTAGAATATTGCAGAGTTTGGGAGAAATATATTGCAAAAAGTAGTCTTGCGAAAATGAGCATTCTTAAGATAAAGATTTTTGATTTGCAGGATTTTATAGATAATTATAAAGGTTTGAGTAAACAAAATATTGGGAACATTAAGACTGTGCTATCACATTTGTATAAGCAGGCATTACGAATGCGTATTGATGTTCATAACATAGCCTTGGATGTTCAAATACAAAGTAACAAGTACGCACAACCTGACCAATCTGATAATGTCTTTCATCTTGAGGACATGAACATTTTGAAACAGCATATGAATAAATTAGAAAATCCAAGTATTTATGATTATGCAATTCAATTTGCTCTGGAATTACCATGTAGGATAGGTGAAATAAAAGCAATATGTTGGAATGATATTCAAGCTGATAATTCTGTTTATATCCATCAACAGATTACATCAAAGCAAGAACGGAAGGCTGTTAAAGGAAATACAGCAAAAGGAAATCGGTATATTCCGCTTACACAGACAGCATTGGATGTTCTCAAAGAAGTGAAGAAACTAAATTTTGATTCTGACAATATATTTACCGTAGAAGGAGAACCATTTCGTACAGATTGTTTTGACAGAATATTAAAAAGGCATTGCAAACAATCAGGAATACTTTATCACAGTAGTCATAAAATTAGATTCTTCAATGCAAGTCTGTTATATATCAACAACGTACCTATTCGGGATATTCAGTATTTTCTTGGTCATACAACACAGGCTATGACAGAACACTACTTACGAGACATCATCAGCAGACATCAGAGAGATTATGCAAAAAGCCAGTATTTATCGGCACTTCACGGTAATGGACACATTGCGGACACATCTAAAATTGGGTATAAAAAAACACCCGAAACCGACAATATTGTGCAGTTCCGAGCATTTCCACGAAGAGGTGCCAACCAGATTTGAACTGGTGATCAGGGTGTTGCAGACCCACGCCTT
>CAZACC010000011.1:0-33550 GCA_964483545.1 uncultured Lachnospiraceae bacterium | reverse complement strand
CGAAGAGATTAAGAGGATATTCTGTTGTGGCTGATAATGCCATTACACTGCCGGATTTTTTCAGCAACCGTTTCCGAGAGAATAAAAAAGTTCTGATGATGATTTCATCTATCTTTATTCTAGTATTCTTTACGGTTTATGCATCCAGCTGTTTTGTAACATGCGGTAAACTGTTCAGCACATTATTTGGTTTGAAATATGTCTATATGATGATTGCAGGTGCTATATTTGTATTGGTCTACACCTATCTTGGTGGTTTCCTTGCAGAGAGTGCATCTGATTTTATGCAGGCCATTGTCATGATTCTTGCTCTGTGTACGGTGTTAATCTGTGGTGTCAGTGCAGCGGGTGGACTTGATGTTGTTATTGAAAATGCAAAAAGCATTCCAGGTTATCTGGAGTTTTTCGGGATCGCATCTCCTGAGGTCGTAGACGGAGTGCAGCAGGTGAACGGGATTCAGCCGTTGTTCGGAGCAGCAGGCACCTATGGGTTCTTGAGCGTATTATCTACAATGGCATGGGGACTCGGCTATTTCGGTATGCCGCAGGTATTGCTACGTTTTATGGCAATCAGAAAGCCTGAGGAGTTAAAGAAATCACGTAGAATTGCTGTTATATGGGTAGTAATCTCTCTGGTAGCAGCTGTGTTGATTGGTATTGTCGGTCGTGCACTCTATCCGACAGCGCTGCAGACTGCAAGTGATGCAGAAAATATATTTATTGTATTGGGCACCAAGTTATTACCGCCACTTCTGGCAGGCTTAATCATGGCAGGCATTTTGGCAGCCACAATCAGTTCTTCTGATTCTTATCTGCTGATTGCAGCATCAGCATTGTCTAAGAATATCTATCAGGGAATCGTCAAAAAGGAAGCTACAGACAAGCAGGTTATGAATATGTCCAGACTGACACTGGTAGTGATTAGTATTATCGGTGTACTGATTGCCATGGACGAGAATAGTGTTATCTTCAAGATCGTATCCTTTGCATGGGCAGGCTTTGGAGCCACATTTGGTCCGGTACTTCTATTTTCATTATTTTGGAAGAGAATCAACCGTAAAGGTGCGATTGCAGGTATGCTGTCAGGTGGTATCATGGTATTTGTTTGGAAGCTCTGTTTAAAGCCTATGGGTGGAGTATGGGGCATCTATGAATTGCTTCCAGCCTTTATTGTTTCCTGCATCGTGATTATCATCGTATCACTGTTGACTCCGGAACCGTCAGAGCAGCTAAATCAGGACTTTGATGCAGCGAAAAACTACAATGGATTATAAAATGATTCTTGCATTTTGACAGGCTATCATTTATGATAAAAAGCAGATACACAACTGACGGAAACGGGCACATAACAGCAGAGCCTGTGTAGGATGACCTACAGGGAGTGTATTGATGAAAGAACAGCCGACCGTCTGGGCAGCATGATTAGAGTGCGCCTAGACGGTTTTTTAGTACAAGAAGAAACCTAATAGCGCAGATGATATGGAGGAATGAGTATGGAATTGCGATCACTGGAAAAGGAACTGAAGGAAAATGCTTATCCCGGAAGAGGGATTGTAATCGGCAAATCAGCGGACGGGAAAAAAGCGGTTACTGCTTACTTTATTATGGGCAGAAGTTCAAACAGCAGAAATCGTATCTTTGTAGAGGATGGACCAGGAATCAGGACACAGGCATTTGACCCATCCAAGCTAGAGGACCCGAGTCTGATTATCTATGCACCGGTCAGAGTGCTTGGACATAGAACCATCGTTACAAACGGAGATCAGACTGATACGATCTACGATGGCATGGATCACAAATTAACATTTGAACAGTCACTCAGATGCCGTGAATTTGAACCTGACGGACCTAATTATACACCGCGTATCTCTGGTATCCTGACGGTAGAAGATGGAAAATATGACTATGCCATGTCTATTCTAAAGAGCAACAATGGCAGTCCAGATGCTTGCCACAGATATACATTTGCTTATGAAAATCCAACAGCAGGAGAGGGACATTTTATCCATACCTATATGCATGATGGCGCTCCACTGCCGAGCTTTGAGGGCGAGCCCAAGCTTGTCAGCGTATATGACGAAATCGATGCCTACACCAATATGATCTGGGATAGCCTGAATATGGACAATAAGGTGTCTCTGTTTGTCAGATACATTGATATTGCAACGGGAGCATATGAAACCAGAATGAAGAATCAGAATCAATCAGAATAAGGAGGATCAGTTCATGAAAGAAATGCAGTTAAAATACGGGTGCAACCCCAATCAGAAGCCGTCCAGAATCTATATGGAGGATGGTAGTGATTTGCCCGTGACAGTCTTAAATGGAAAACCGGGATATATCAATTTTCTGGATGCTTTTAACGGATGGCAGCTGGTAAAGGAACTGAAGGCGGCAACGGGACTGCCGGCAGCAACCTCATTTAAGCATGTATCACCTGCAGGAGCAGCAGTTGGAATTCCCCTTACAGAGACACTTGCGAAGATCTACTGGGTAGATGATTTGGGAGAACTATCACCTCTTGCAAGCGCCTATGCGAGAGCCAGAGGTGTAGACAGGATGTCTTCATTTGGCGACTTTATCGCATTATCAGATGTGTGTGATGTGGACACAGCCAGACTGATTAAGAGAGAGGTGTCTGACGGCATCATTGCACCAGGCTATGAGGCAGAGGCACTGGCACTGCTGCAGGAGAAGAAAAAAGGCAATTACAATATCATTCAAATCGATGAGACCTATGTACCAGCACCAATCGAAAGAAAGCAGGTATACGGGATTACATTTGAACAGGGCAGAAATGAACTGGATATCAACGAAGAGTTGTTGTCAAATATTGTAACGAATAATCGTGATATACCCGAATCTGCACTGAAAGATATGAAGATTGCATTGATTACGCTCAAATACACACAGTCCAATTCTGTATGCTATGTGAAGGGCGGACAGGCAATCGGGATCGGAGCAGGTCAGCAATCGAGAATTCACTGTACAAGACTGGCAGGACAAAAGGCTGACAACTGGTATCTGCGTCAGGCACCTCAGGTATTGAATCTACCGTTCCTGGATGATCTGGGACGTCCAGAGAGAGATAATGCGATTGACCTCTATATCGGTGATGAGTACGAGGATGTACTGCGTGAGGGAGAATGGCAGCAGCGTTTCAAGGAAAAGCCGCCTGTGTTTACCAGAGAAGAAAAGCGTGCATGGCTGGACGGCAATACAGATGTTACACTAGGATCGGATGCATTTTTCCCGTTTGCTGATAATATTGAGAGAGCCTGCAAAAGCGGTGTTAGATATATTGCACAGCCAGGCGGATCTGTACGTGACAGCCTCGTAATCGACTGCTGTAATCAACACAATATCGCAATGGCATGCACAGGCATCAGACTGTTCCATCATTGATCTGTACTTGCTTGGAATATCATACGACAATCAATGCAGGCTCAAGATATGAGCAGAAATAGAAATCACAGTGAGGATATAGTGGATGCAGTATTTTAAAAAGCACAGGATTTCGTATAGTGTGATGATTCTCAGTGCACTCTCCTTTATTCTGATCTATGGAACCAATATCCTGAATGTAACCTATACTGACTGGCTGCTGTGTGGGGGAGATCTTTCACAGCACTATTTAGGGTGGAAATTTTTCCGGTGTGCACCGTGGCAGTGGTATATTGGTATGATGAACAACATTGCTTATCCGTACAGTGAGTCAGTGATCTTTACGGATTCTATACCGCTGCTTGCAGTTTTCTTTAAAATATTTTCGGGTATACTACCCAAATCATTTCAGTACTTCGGACTATGGGGGTTGTTGTGTTTTATTCTGCAGGGCTATTTGGCATCCTTGATTTTGCGCAGGTATTTGGAAAGAGATCTGCATGTCATCATTGGCAGTCTGTTTTTTGTATTTGCTCCAATCCTGCTTCGCAGAATGTACTGGCATACGTCTCTCGGTGGTCAGTGGCTGATCTTACTTGCACTGGTTCTGTTTCTATACCATGACGAGTGGTCAGAGTCATCTGGCAGAACAGCAGGAGTATGGGGGCTAATGGGGGCGTTGTGTGCCTCTATTCATATTTATTTCCTTCCAATGTGTGGTGTGATTTTATTCGGATTTGTATGCATTGATTTTTGGAAGCGACGTAAGCTTCTGCGTGCACTGGCACCTGTGGCTACCTATGCAATGGGTGCGATATTTGTGGTCTGGTGGCTGGGCGGATTGATCTCTGGCATGGATAACGGAGCACCAGGACTTGGCTATTACAGCTTTAATTTGGCAGGGTTTTGGAATACGCAGGAATGGTCTTTTTTCTTTCCACAGATGAAGAACTATGCAGACGGACAGTATGAGGGCTTTGCCTACTTGGGTCTTGGTTTTTGTGTTCTGCTAGTGTTCACACTTTTAGCAATGCTGCAGTATTTCTTTTCTGAACAGCTCTATCAAAGGGAGCAGCTCAGGCGGGTTTGTAGAGAGCATATCCAGATTGGTATTTGTATCTTGATGGGTCTGCTTTCAATTGCGATGGCGGCTTCCCAAGAGGTGTCTTTTGGATCGAAGCTGCTGTATAAGATCCCAATCCCTCATGCCATCGAGGAATTATGGGCAGTCTTTCGTGCATCCGGTCGTCTTGTCTGGCCGGCTGTCTATCTGCTGATGATTTTTTTGATTGTGACTGGAGCACGTGGAGTGGCTCATTTAGATCGGAAATATCCAACATTTCCAAAGAGAGGTCTGAAAACTACTTCAACAGTCGTAACCCTTGTGTTGGGAATCAGCCTCATTTTTCAAATTGTCGATTTGCATGAGCAGCTAAGGAACAAACACAATGAGTTTGCTCCGATACAGATCCACAGCAGTGAATTAGAGAGTCCGTTTTGGGAACAGGCAGTGATGGAAAGGGATATCCAACATATCGTCTTTGCAGATAAGGAACATATGAGTCAGGAACAGCTGTATTCCTTTGCAGATTTTGCCTCGGAGCACGGGATTACGATCAATGACTTTTACTTTGCACGCGCCCTGACCCACCCGATCGAGGAAGTGGCGGATGATTTTATGAAGCATCCCAATCAAAATACGCTCTACATATTCACCGAGGAAGCCAGAGAACAAAGCAAAGCGTACGATTTTGTGTATTATTTAGAAGACGGATTCATCATCGGAGTTACAGATGCATTCTTCTTCTGACAGCCTCTCTCAGACGTGAACGCGTGATGATGGTCAGCAGCATGATGATGATGATGGCACAGGCAACGAGGACAACGGAAGACCATGTAATGCGGATGACTCCGTCAAAATAGTTGCGGAGCAGCATTTCTAGTCCGACACAGAAGATGGCCAACTCAGCAAAGATGTAGATTGCAGTAGAGAGGATAGAGGTCTGAAAAAATCGGTGCAGGAAGGTAAACAACAGCACGAGCAGTGTTACCATGCAGGTAATCGGGATTGCAAGACCGATGTACCAGACGAGCCCCGAGTATTCATGGGCAATGATACCAATATACAGGGCTACCGCTACGCCATCAAACAGTATGGACAGATAAATTGGCAGTCGTGTATAAATAAATAAGGGGATGAAAAATACCCACAGCAGCAGGCAGGCTCCTATGATGTAGAAGGACCAGAAGTTCTCCTTAAATACGAGCAGATTTAGGAGTGCACATGTAATTGCAGTGGAAGCAAGAACAACAGAGGACAGAATGGCGAGGTCAGTACGTTTGACACTCTCTACCTGCCCTTTTTTTGTGGAAAAGGGTGGTTTTGCATGTTCATCTCTAATCGCTGATGGATCAATGACCGGAGTGTTGCAGAGAGCGCAGCGCGACGCTGTCTGATCCAGTTCTACTCCGCAATGTACACAGTATGACATATTATTTGTCCTCCATATGTTTATTTGACTCTATTTTAACGTGAATCCCATCCTGTACCAGCTTGCGGAAGAAATACTCCTCCACATCACTCTCGATGATGCTATTGGCAAAGTTAATGGTCAGGATATCCTGATGGCTGACGATGGCGCAGTTAGTTCTTGCCGAAAAAGGCTGTCCCATATAGATATCGAACCGTTCTACGTAGGACTCCATTTCGGGAGGTACATCGATTATGCCCATATTGGTCAGGCCAGCTGATGACTGGCGATCCTGTACCCGGGTGTAGAAGGTCTTGATGATGAAATCCTTTAGAAATAGTGGTACGATCCGGGCAATTGGATTGGTCTGGGTCGCTAGGTTCGTCGTGATGTCACCATTCAGAAATTTATCGTTGATATAGTACCGCATATAGTGATGCACCTGCAACAGAATTTCCTCGAAGGTGTAATCGCCTAAACGGGGATCAATCGATGGATATATCATAGAAATAAAGTTTCTAAGGGTAATGGACGGGAAGAAGCGGCGCAGATTGACTGGCATAGCAATCTTGACTGGATATTCCCGAAGGGGGTGCTCAGACTTCTGCTTTAGCATCAGCGAGTACAGCAGTACAGCGTTTAAGTACTCTGTAATGGAGGCTCCATAGGATTTTGCAGTCTTAATCACCTGAGTGGTTGACATAACACCACAAATGATATTTAAAGTATAAAAAGGTTCTGCAGTACCACGGACGCGATAGGCGCGTTCCTGACCTCTGCCGCGGTGCACCTTGGAATTGGCATAGCGGACATAGGCATCCTCCAGCTCCTCAGCAGCAGGAAGTTCGTGGATGTCCAACACATAACCACCAGTGCTGATCTCGTGACCAAGCAGTTTTAGGTATTCTGCCGTAATCGTCTGCAGTACATACATGCCGCCGCTGCCGTCTGCCAGTGAGTGATGTGACTCAAAGGAGATGCGTCGTCCATAATAGTAGACGCGAATCAGATAGCGGTTATTTCCCTTGAAATGAAGTGGCATGCAGGGATTGGATATATCAGGCTGTACAAATGGACCAGGACGGTTATTAGGCTCAAGATAGCGCCAAAACAGTCCCTTCCTAAGCGCTACTTTAAAGGAAGGAAAACGCGGCAGAGTCATATCGACAGCCTTTTGTAATAAAGAGGGCTGTATATCCTCCTTGAGAAGGATTGAAAGCCTGTATAAAGAGGAAAAATTTTTGCGCTGCAGGGTCGGGTAGACATTTGCAGACAGATCCAGTTTATACCAAGATTTTCTCGAAGCTATTTTTTCGATTTCCGTTGCCATTCAATGATTACCTCGTTTTGATTGTTCATTCTGTCTAAAGATAGTATACCTCAATCATAATAAGTTGAGCAAGAAATACTTGAGAATTCCCATTTGGGGTGTTATGCTAATAGTGTTTGAAATTGGGAAAGGAGCAGTATATGGCATTTAGGAATAATAATAATAATCAAAATGTAATGGCTGCAGTGAAACGCATGCATTCTTTTGTGGAGAATGTGGATATTGACAGACAACGTCATATACAGGACAGCTTTGGAGTTCTATTTGGAGCCAATAAGGAACTGGAATTCGAACAGGTCAAGATTGACCATATGAATGCAGAATGGACGAGACTGAGACATTCCCATAGGAAACAGCCTGTGATTCTATATTGTCATGGGGGTGGCTATGCAACCGGCAGTACTAAATATGCACGTACAGTCACTTCAAAATTTGTAGAGGCAACCGCTATGCCTGCACTGGCCTTTGATTACCGGCTGGCACCAGAACATCCGTATCCGGCTGCCATAGATGATGCAGTCAAGGTGTGGGACTATTTGATGTATAAAGGCTATGGTGCAGAGGATATCATTGTCGTGGGAGACAGTGCAGGCGGTAATCTGGCGCTGGAGCTGCTGATTCGCATCAAGGCCGAAAAGCGTATGATGCCAAAGGCGCTGGTATTATTATCTCCATGGACGGATCTGGCATGTACAGGAGAGACACAGGAGTCGCGTGCTTCGGTCGATCCGGTACTGGATCATTATTATTTAAAGTATGCAATAGAGTACTATACAGCAGGGAAGATAGAGTTGAATAATCCGCTTGTCTCACCGTTGTATGCAGATCTTACGGGATTTCCACCCACCTATATACAGGTGGGAGACAATGAGATCCTGTTGGATGACTCCAGAATGCTTTATCAGAAGCTACTAGAGTATAATGTTCTCACACGTATCAGTGTCTATGAGGGAATGTGGCATGTATTTCAGATGGCACCATTCAAGAAATCATTTGATGCAGTGAAGGAAGCAGCTGAATTTATCTATGAAATCTGTAAGTAAGAAGGAATCAAAGTGAAATATCTACAGCAGTTAGCAATCATCGTTACCATCCATTTTATAGGAGAGATCCTGAGCTATTTTATACCATTACCTGTACCTGCCAGTGTCTATGGACTGGTGATTTTATTCATCTGCCTGTGCACCGGTATCGTAAAGGTACATGAGGTTGATGATGTGGCCAGATTTTTACTTGCCATCATGCCGATTATGTTCCTTGCCCCAAGTGTTAGTATTATCAATTCCTTTGCACAAGTGAAGGAGCAGGTTATATCATTAGTGATCATCGCATTTGTTTCTATGATGGTCGTGATGGCGGTGACCAGTCTGACAGCACAGTGGTATATCAGGCTGAAAAGGAAACACAGGAAGACGGAGGCAGAGGATGAGTGAGGTCATAGTCAATTCTATTTATTTTGGTGCAGCACTTAGTCTGGTCTGTTATTCTCTTGGAATGGCAATCAGAAAACGCGTACCGTCAGAGTTATGTAACCCTTTGCTGCTGGCTACGGTGTTTGTGATTATTATATTAAAGGTTTTTCATATTGATTATGATGCCTATCATCATGGGGCATATCACATCACAGCATTGATGCAGCCGGCAACGGTCTGTCTGGCAGTCCCTCTGTTTAAACAGATACAGGCACTGAAGAAAAACATAGGTGCGATTCTAATCTCTATTTTCTGTGGATGTATCTCTCATGTCATGGTGATGACAGGTCTGGGGTATTTATTTGGTGTTGACAGTGTATTGATTACATCTCTATTACCAAAGTCTGTTACGACACCGATTGCACTCAGTATCTCCGCAGAGATTGGTGGGATAGAAGCGGTAACCATCATCGGAGTCGTCATCGCAGGGATGATGGGTGCAATGGTAGCTCCATGGCTCTACAAGGTGCTGAGGATTCAAGAACCGATTGCACAGGGACTGGGTCTCGGAACAGCTTCACATGCTGTCGGAACATCGAAGGCAGTCGAGTTTGGAGAGATCCAAGCAGCGATGGGTTCGCTGGCAATCGTCGTCACAGGTATTATGACTGTAGTCATTGTGCCGATTGTAGCGGGGTGGATGCAATAAACCACAGGAAATTCATAAAATGAAAAAAGGATTTGAACAAGCGTCACAGAATATATAAAGTAGGCGCTTGTTTTGCGCAAGCCATGAGCCAGGTGTCACCATAGGAAAGGACAACAGAATGACGATCAGAGAACAACTCGAACTGCGTGAGAAGGAATACCTGAGTCCCTATGCATCTCTGTCAATGAACTCCAGAGGGCGGGATACCGAAGAAGAACAGTGTGATATTCGACCTGTCTATCAGCGGGATCGGGACAGAATCCTTCATAGCAAATCGTTTCGAAGACTCAAGGATAAAACGCAGGTGTTTCTGACACCAGAGGGCGATCACTACCGCACCAGACTGACACATACGCTGGAAGTATCCCAAAATGCCAGAACCATTGCCAAGGCACTGCGTATGAATGAGGATCTAGTAGAGGCAATCGCACTTGGTCATGATCTCGGACATACACCGTTCGGACATGCAGGAGAGCGTGCCCTAGATTATGTATGCCCACTTGGATTTGCACATAATGAGCAGAGTGTGCGTGTTGTAGAGGTGCTGGAAAAGGAAAGCAATGGGCTGAATCTGACCTATGAGGTCAGAGATGGTATCCGTAATCATAAAACGAAAACCAAACCAGTGACACTGGAGGGGCGGATTGTCCGCCTATCAGATAAAATTGCCTATATTCATCATGATATGGATGATGCCATCAGAGGCAGGATACTGGCAGAGGAGGATATTCCCAAGGAGCTACGCAATACACTTGGAAAGACAACGAAAGAGCGTTTGGATCGGTTTATACATGATATTATCACGAACAGTGCAGACAAAAATGATATCTATATGTCGGAAGAGATCGGGCAGGCACTCACAGATCTGCGCAGGTTCATGTTTGAGAATGTCTATCAGAATCCATCTGCTAAAGGTGAAGAAGGTAAGGCAGAGCGCTTGGTAGAGAATCTGTATGAGTATTATTTGAAGAATATAGAGCTGTTGCCGCCAGAACTGAAAAAGCTGATGGCAGAACACGGAGAATCAGCAGAACGTATCGTGTGTGACTATGTTTCAGCGATGTCCGATCGATTTGCAATTGCAAAGTTCGGCGAGATTTATCTGCCGGATTCATGGAAGGATTAAGCAGGTTGTTTATATGGGAAAAGAGGGTAACAGATGTACTATCCAGATGATTTGGTAGAAGAGATTCGTGCCAGAAATGATATCATCGACGTGATATCGGGGTATGTACGGCTGCAGAAAAAGGGGAGTAACTACTTTGGACTATGTCCGTTTCATAATGAGAAGTCTCCTTCCTTTTCAGTAACTCCCAGCAAGCAGATGTACTACTGTTTCGGGTGCAGTGCAGGCGGCAATGTCATTACCTTTATTATGGAATACGAAAACTACACATTTGCAGAGGCACTGAAATTCCTAGCTGACCGTGCAGGAATCGCTTTGCCAGAGATTGAATACTCAGCTGAGGCACGCAAGCAGGATGACCTGAAAGCACGGATCCTAGAGGTCAATAAAGAGGCAGCTAAGTTCTATTATTGCAGGCTCAAAAGTGATCAAGGGGCAGCAGGACATCAGTATCTAACCAGTCGAGGACTATCAGAGGAAACCATCAAGAAGTTCGGGCTTGGCTATGCTGTGACGGGACGAGATCATATATATCGGCATCTGAAAGGAAAAGGGTTTCCAGATGATCTGCTGAGACAGTGTGGACTGTTCAATATCGATGAGAGATATGGTATGATGGACAAGTTCTGGAATCGCGTCATCTTTCCAATTATGGACGTGAACCACAGGGTCATTGGTTTTGGCGGTCGGGTCATGGGAGATGGTGTACCGAAGTATCTCAATTCTCCAGAGACACCAGTTTTCGATAAGGGGCGAAATCTATATGGGCTCAATTATGCACGTACTTCACGGAAAAAGAACATCATCATCTGTGAGGGATATATGGATGTCATAGCACTGCATCAGGCAGGCATTGGACAGGCCGTGGCTTCGCTAGGTACGGCATTTACATCGGGTCAAGCCAATCTGCTTAGGAGATATACAGAGGAAGTGCTGCTAACCTACGACAGTGACGGTGCAGGTGTCAAGGCTGCACTCAGAGCCATCCCGATCATCAAGGAGGCAGGACTGACAGCCAAGGTCATTAATATGCGCCCGTATAAGGATCCAGATGAATTTATAAAGAACATGGGTGCTGAGGCATTTGAAGAGCGTATCACAAATGCTGAAAACAGTTTCTATTATGAAATCAGAACACTGGAAATAGATTATGACCTGAAGGATCCAGAGAGCAAGACGAAGTTTTGCACAGAGATCGCAAAGAAGCTGCTGCGATTCGAGGATGAGCTGGAAAGAGAGAATTATATAGAGGCAATTGCCGATAAATATAATCTGGGGTTTGAAAATATGCGAAAGCTGGTCATTAAATATGCGACCAGGGATGTGCTGACCCCAATCACTGTCCGACCGAAGTCTGGCATTCAGTCGAAAAAGAACCCCAATGAGGGTATTCGCAAGGCTGAACGGCTGCTTATCACATGGTTGACTGAGGAACCAAAGGTCTACCAAATCATTAAGAATCTGATTACACCAAAGGATTTCACAGAGGAAATCTACAGGCAGGTGACAGACCTACTGTTTGCACAGCTACAGGAGGGGGCAGTCAATCCGGCCAAGATCATCAGCTGTTTTACAAATGAGGATGAACAGCGTGAGGTCGCAGCATTGTTCAATACAAAGCTGGAGGAACTCGAATCTTTGGCTGAACAGGAAAAGGCGCTGAGGGATATTATCATTAAGGTCAAGAAGAACAGTCTTAAACAGAAACGGGACGACGGTCTGCCTGAGGATTTGGATGCTCTAGCACGTGTAATAGCGGACAAGAAGACGATTGAGGGACTGGAGAATCTACATATTTCGTTAGATTAAGGATCAACTACTAAACAGTATGGAAGGATGGAAACAACATGGATGAAGCTACACAAGTAAAGTTTGATGAGAAATTAAAGGAACTTTTAGAGATTGCCAAAAAGAAAAAGAATGTTCTGGAATACCAAGAGGTTAGTGATTTTTTTAATGACATGGAACTCCAGGAGGAGCATTTTGACAAAATACTGGAGACACTGGAGCAGAGCGGTGTTGATGTACTTCGTATCGTGGAGGAAGATGAAGAAGACGAGGAGATCATCCTGACAGAGGAGGATGAGGTAGACGTAGAGACCATCGATCTTTCCGTACCAGATGGAATCAATATAGAGGATCCTGTCAGAATGTATCTGAAGGAAATCGGAAAGGTTCCACTGTTGTCTGCGGATGAAGAAATAGAGCTGGCAAAGAAGATGGAAATGGGCGATATCGAGGCGAAGAAGCGATTAGCAGAGGCAAATCTCAGACTGGTTGTTAGTATTGCCAAAAGATATGTGGGCAGAGGAATGTTGTTTCTGGATCTGATTCAGGAAGGAAATCTGGGTCTGATTAAGGCTGTTGAAAAGTTTGATTACAGAAAGGGGTATAAGTTCAGTACCTATGCAACATGGTGGATCCGTCAGGCAATTACACGTGCGATTGCAGATCAGGCAAGAACCATCCGTATCCCTGTACATATGGTAGAGACGATTAATAAACTGATTCGTGTCAGCAGACAGCTGCTGCAGGAGCTCGGCCGTGAACCACTGCCAGAGGAAATTGCGGCAGAAATGGGACTGCCAGTTGAGAGAGTACGTGAAATATTGAAGATATCACAGGAGCCAGTTTCTTTGGAAACTCCGATTGGTGAGGAGGAGGACAGTCATCTGGGCGATTTCATCCGAGATGATAATGTACCTGTTCCAGCAGATGCGGCAGCATTTACACTGCTCAAGGAGCAGCTGGTGGAGGTATTGAGTACTCTGACCGAGAGAGAACAGAAGGTACTCAGACTCAGATTTGGACTGGATGACGGCAGAGCCCGTACATTAGAGGAAGTGGGCAAGGAGTTCAATGTCACACGTGAGAGAATCCGTCAGATCGAGGCGAAGGCACTGCGCAAGCTGAGACATCCGAGTAGAAGCCGTAAACTCAAGGATTATTTAGATTAAGATACTAAGAGATGACAGCGAGGTAGGCAATGGAATTATCTGAGAGATTATTCAGCATAACAGAAATGGTGATGCCAGGACTGGTAGTGGCAGATGTGGGATGCGATCATGGATATGTGCCGATTTACCTAGTACAGAAAGGAATCATACCACATGCAATCGCGATGGATGTAGGCGCAGGTCCTTTGGAACGGGCCAGAGACCATATCAGGGAAGCTGGACTCACAGACTACATAGAAACACGACTTTCAGACGGGGTTCAGGAGCTGCAACCGGGCGAAGCGGACTGTCTGATTATAGCTGGAATGGGCGGACCTTTAATGAGAAAGATTATGGAGGAAGGACGGAAAGTACTTTCTGAAATGAAGCAGTTTATACTACAACCACAGTCAGAAGTTGCAGAGTTTCGCCATTTTCTGCAGGATAACGGATACCATATTATCTCCGAGTCCATGGTGTGCGAGGAAGGCAAGTATTATCCGATGATGAAGGCAATCCATGGAGAGATGCACTATACAAACGAAGTAGACTTCCGTTATGGCAAGATTCTTCTTCATGAAGAGAATCCGGTACTGAAACAGTTTTTGAGAAAAGAAGAGAAGCATTATGTAAACTTATTGAAAGAACTTGATCAGTCAGAAAAGACGGAACGTGTTGAAGATCGACGGGAAGAGCTGGAACAGGAACTGACCTACACAAGAGAAGCATTGGGTTACTATCAATATGGTGCTGACGGATTTGACGAAGATTACAAATTACTGTAATTTCATTTTACAAGAGGGATTCTTTTATGAAATGTTATGAAATCATGGAACGTCTGGAAGAACTATCACCAACTATATATGCAGAGGATTGGGACAATGTCGGTCTGCTCGTCGGCAGACGTGAGAAAGATGTCAGAAAGATCTATATTGCGTTGGATGCAACAGACGAGGTCATCGAAGAGGCTGTAAAGCTACAGACAGATATGCTGATTACACATCATCCCCTTATTTTTTCTGCCATGAAAAAGATACAGTCTGATGACTATATTGGAAGACGTATCCTGCGGCTGGCACGGCATGATATCGCCTGCTATGCCATGCATACCAATTTTGACATTATGGGTATGGCAGATGCAGCGGCAGATGAGATAGGGCTGCGTAAGAGAGAGGTTCTCGACATTACCTATGAGGACGATATCGCCAAGGAGGGCATTGGGCGGAGGGGTAAGCTGCCGCAGATCATGACGTTGGAGGAGTGTGCAGTGCATGTCAAAAAATGCTTTCATTTGGAGCATGTCAAGGTGTTTGGTGATCCAGAGGCAACGGTGGAAACAGCAGCCATCTGTCCAGGGTCAGGCAAGTCTGTGGTGTCTGATGCTGTTCTGGCAAAGACAGATGTATTGATCACAGGTGATATTGATCATCATACAGGAATCGATGCAAACGCACAGGGACTTATGATCATAGATGCGGGACATTATGGAATCGAAAAGATATTTATTGCATATATCAAGGAATATGTACACAGAGAACTGCCGGAGATGACGGTATATACACATCCACTGGTATCGCCATTTACAGTGATGTGAATCGGGCAGATAGCCTTTCATGGCAGAATTGCAAAGAAATTACAGAGAGGCAGTACAACGCAGAAAAATAAAGGAGGAAACTATCTTGGGTGAAGCATTTTTTAAGGTTACAATAGGGGATACGCAGAAAGAGTATGTCGCAGGTACGACATATCGTGAGATTGCAGAGGAGTTTCAGAAGGATTATGATGCAAGAATCGTATTAGCTATGGTTAATATGAAGCTGAACGAGCTGCAGAAGAAGCTGAATAAGGACTGTACGATTATCTTCAAGACAGTGAAAGATAGAACCGGATATCAGACATATAAAAGAAGCACTTGCCTGCTGATGGTTAAGGCCATTCATGATGTGGTTGGTGAAGAGCAGCTTCAGAAGATCAAAATCGAGTTTTCCATTAGCAAGGGATATTACGTCAATGCATATGGCGATTTTACGATTGATCAGGTCTTTTTAGATCAGGTCAAGGCGAGAATGGATGAGATGGTGGCACAGGATATTCCGATTACCAAGAAATCCTTTGCACTGGATGAAGCGATTGCTATGTTTAAGAAACGTGGCATGAAGGATAAAGAGCGCTTGTTCCGCTATCGTCGTGCATCCAGGGTTAATATTTATGGACTGGAGGATTTTGAAGATTATTATTATGGATATATGCTGCCGAGTACAGGCTACATAGATGCATATGAACTGTTTCTGTATGATGAGGGATTTGTTCTTCAGATGCCAGTTAGACAAAAACCAGGAATCGTACCACCGTTTGAGCCTCAGAATAAGCTGTACCAGACGATGAAAGAGGCTACAGAATGGGGAAATGCGCTGGGCATAGACACAGTCGGAGCTTTGAATGATAAAATCTGTGAGGGCAATTTTCATGATTTGATTCTGGTACAGGAAGCATTGCAGGAAAGCAAGATTGCAGATATAGCTGAGGATATTGTTCAGCAGGGTGGTAAGAAATTTGTCATGATCGCAGGACCTTCCTCCTCTGGAAAGACGACCTTTTCACACAGATTATCTATTCAGCTGCGGGCACATGGTATGATTCCGCATCCGATTGGAGTCGATGATTATTTTGTGAATCGTGAAAACACACCGCTGGATGAGGATGGTAATTTCAACTTTGAATGTCTGGAAGCCATCGATGTAGAGAGCTTTAACAAGGATATGAAAGCACTGTTAGCTGGAGAGACGGTAGAGCTGCCTAGCTTTAATTTCAAGACGGGCAAACGTGAGTACAAGGGTAATTTCAAGAAACTGGGACCAGAGGATATACTGGTCATCGAGGGCATCCATGGGCTGAATGACAAGCTTTCCCATGCGCTGCCGGCGGAAAGTAAATATAAAATCTATATCAGTGCCTTGACATCTTTAAATGTGGACGAACATAACCGTATCGCAACAACAGACGGCAGACTGATCCGCAGAATGGTGAGAGATGCGAGAACCAGAGGGGCTTCTGCCCAGAAAACGTTATCGATGTGGCAGTCCGTTAGACGCGGTGAGGAGGAAAATATCTTCCCATATCAGGAGTCAGCAGATGCAATGTTTAACTCTGCTCTGATCTATGAACTGGCAGTTTTGAAGCAGTTTGTTGAGCCATTATTGTTCAGTGTGGAGAAGGATGATCCAGAGTATCAGGAGGCGAAAAGGCTGTTAAAGTTCTTGGAGTATTTCCTCGGAGTCAGTAGTGAAGATCTGCCAAACAACTCGATTATCAGGGAATTTGTCGGAGGCAGCTGCTTTCATGTATAAGGCATTGAAAGGGAAAAAATGTAACAGTTCATCCGAAGCTTGAACTGTTCTAAACGGTTAAATTAGTAATAAATAACGGTTGACTTTCGGGTGTTTCCGTCCTATAATATAATCAAAGTTACTTATGTTGATTTCCATTATGGAGGAGGTACCGTTATGACAATTGAAGAAATGAAATGCCGCAAGAAAGAAAAGGGATATACGTATGCACAGATGGCTCATCTATCGGGGGTGCCACTTGGTACGATTCAGAAGATTTTTAATGGCGAAACGGAAAGCCCGCGCTATGATACTTTGATGGCGTTGGAGCGTATGTTTGCAGACACGAATCATGCACATCAAGAAAATTCTAGGGATCTCGTGAAAGAAGCAATGCCTTATTCTGTGGACAGGCAAGGGAGCTATACGATTGAGGATTACCGTGCCCTGCCGGATGAACAGCGTGTGGAATTGATTGATGGATATTTTTATGACATGTCGGCACCTACGTTTTTGCACCAGCGCATTGCAGGCGAAATCCACCGCCAGATTGCCAATTATATTATGGATCATGACGGTTCCTGCCAGCCGGTGATGTCTCCAGTGGATGTGCAGCTTGATTGCGATGAGAAGACAATGGTGCAGCCAGATGTGGCAATTTTGTGCAAGGAGGAGCGTATTAAAAAGTGGGGTGTCTATGGTTCGCCTGATTTTATATTGGAAGTTCTGTCTCCTTCCACACGCAAAAAGGACTGTATGAAAAAGCTTCAAAAATACGAACGGGCAGGGGTACGTGAATATTGGATTTTGGATCCCTACCAGAAGAATCTTCTTGTCTATTTTTTTGAGAGTGAGCTATGTCCGGTCATTTGTGGTTTAGACCAGTCCGTTCCGATTAATATCTATGAGGGCAAGCTGGAAATCCAATTTACCCATATTTTGCAGTGGATTAAAAATGAGGCAGGTGAGTAAATTTTTGTTACGGTTCACACACACTTGAAAGATAAAAAAATAATTCGTACTGAACGAAAAAGGTCACGGGTTTGACGAAAAAGCTGATTTATGTTATTTTGTAACAGTTCAGAACTTAGATAAGCTCTGAATCGTTGCATAAAATAATTTACATAAATAATAAGGAGGAAATTTGTTATGAAAAGGTTTAACAAGGTATTGGCACTTATGATGGTAGCTGTGATGGCAGTGGCTGTGACGGGATGCGGTAAGAAGGCATCAGATAAGTATCTGGTTGCAACAGACACAACATTTGCACCGTTTGAGTTCGAGGATGAATCTGGAAATATGGTTGGCATCGATCTGGATTTGCTGAAAGCAATCGCAGAAGACCAGGGTTTTGAATATGAGCTGCAGGTACTTGGATTTTCAGCAGCTGTAACGGCACTTGAGGCTGGACAGTGTGATGCTGTGATCGCTGGTATGAGCATTACAGAGGAACGTGCGAAAAAGTATGATTTTTCCAATCCGTACTATGATTCAGGTGTAGGTATGGGTGTGTTATCCTCATCTACAATTGCATCCTATGAGGATTTGTCAGACCAGACAGTGGCTGCAAAGGTTGGTACCGAAGGATGTACATTTGCAGAATCTATCGCAGACCAGTATGGCTTTGAGGTTGTACAGTATGAGGATTCTTCCAGTATGTATCAGGCAGTTCTCTCAGGCAATGCAGTCGCATGCTTCGAGGATTATCCAGTTATGGGTTATGAAATTTCCAGAGGTATGGATCTGAAGATGCCGTTAGCAATGGAAGCAGGTAATTCCTATGGATTTGCTACCATGAAGGGTGCACAGCCTGAACTGGTTGAGAAGTTCAATGCAGGACTGGCTAATCTGCAGGCAAGCGGAAAGTATGATGAGATTGTCAATCGATATGTTGCGAAGTAATACTCAGAAACGAGGTATATTATGAAGATTATTGAATTATTTATTCAGTATTTTCCCTCATTTATGAGTGCTTTGCTCTTCACGTTAGAACTAACGGCTGTTTCATTACTCATTGCATCTGTGATTGGTATTATCTTTGGTCTGTTCAGCGTTTCCAGTAATAAAGTGCTCAAGGGAATTACTAGAGTCTACGTAGATATCATCAGAGGGACGCCTTTACTGGTACAGGCTTTCTTGATTTATTTTGGTATTAGTCAGGCTTTGTCATTACGTATCCCAGCGATGACGGCAGGTGTGATCACACTGAGCATCAATGCAGGTGCTTATATGACGGAGATTGTCAGAGGTGGTATCGAGGCGGTAGATCAGGGGCAGATGGAGGCAGCCAGAAGTCTGGGATTGACTTATTCGCAGGCAATGTTAAAGGTTGTTTTGCCACAGGCACTTCGTATGATGATGCCGTCTATCATTAACCAGTTTATCATTTCTCTAAAGGATACTTCTATTCTTTCTGTCATCGGTATTAGAGAATTGACGATGAACGGCAAGATTATCATAGCCAATAATATGGAAGCAATGAGAATGTGGACAATCGTAGCAGTGTATTATCTAGTTGTAGTCACTATCCTTTCTAAGAGTGCAAAGATTCTGGAGAGGAGGATGTCCTATGGAAGAAAATAAAAGTAAGATTAGTGTAAAGGGACTGTTTAAAACGTTCGGAGATTTGGAAGTGCTGAAGGGCATGGATGTTGAGGTCGCTGATGGTGAGGTATTGAGTTTGATTGGACCGTCAGGTTCTGGAAAGAGTACGTTCTTACGCTGCCTGAACAGGCTGGAGAGAGCTACTGCAGGGACTATCATGCTAGATGGCGTAGATGTACTTGCAAAGACTACGAACATCAATCAGTTGCGCGAGAATGTCGGAATGGTGTTTCAGCATTTTAACCTGTTCCCGCATCTGACAGTACTGCAGAATATCACGTTGGCACCAGTACAGCTTGGCAAATCAAATAAACAGGAAGCCAATGAACGCGGTATGGAGCTTTTAAAGAAGGTGGGCCTCGAGGAGAAAGCATCCGCTTATCCATCACAGTTATCTGGAGGGCAGAAGCAGAGAGTGGCAATTGCAAGAAGTCTTGCAATGAATCCGAATATCATGCTTTTTGATGAGCCAACATCAGCACTTGATCCAGAGATGGTCGGCGAGGTGTTGGAGGTTATGAATCAGCTTGCGCAGGATGGCATGACCATGATCGTTGTAACCCATGAGATGGGATTTGCCAGAGAGGTGTGCGACCGTGTGATTTTTATGGATGACGGCTACATCGTGGAGGAAGGAACGCCAGAGGAAATCTTCTCTCACCCGCAGGAGCAGAGGACGATAGACTTTTTAAATAAGGTATTGTAAGGACATAATAGATGAGTATTTTAAATGTAGAGCATTTGAGTCATGGATTTGGAGATCGGGCAATTTTTCAGGATGTGTCATTCAGACTGCTTGCAGGTGAGCATATTGGACTCATTGGAGCAAATGGTGAGGGAAAGTCTACCTTTATGGATATCATTACGGGAAAGTTAC
Organism: uncultured Lachnospiraceae bacterium; assembly: GCA_964483545.1. Classification (GTDB taxonomy): domain Bacteria; phylum Bacillota; class Clostridia; order Lachnospirales; family Lachnospiraceae; genus JAAYYM01. The sequence continues at coordinate 13,375 of CAZACC010000011.1, read as the reverse complement.
AGCCGGATGAAGGAAAAATTGAGTGGGCGAAGCGTGTGCGTGCTGGCTATTTGGATCAGCATAGTGTGATGGAACAGGGCATGACGATTCGTGATGTGCTGAGAAGTGCATTTGCTTTTCTTTATGAATGGGAGCAACAGATTAATGATATCTATAATTCTATGGCTGATGTGCCGGAGGATCAAATCGGAGGTCTGCTTGATGAAGCGGGAGGTCTGCAGGATCTCTTAACCAATCATGACTTCTATATGATAGATGCGAAAGTCGAAGAAGTCGGTAAGGCTCTGGGACTGAGTGCAATCGGTCTGGATTCTGATGTATCAGAGCTTTCAGGTGGTCAGAGAACAAAGGTATTACTGGCAAAACTACTGCTGGAAAAGCCAGATATTCTGCTATTGGATGAGCCAACAAACTATCTGGACGAGGAACATATTGAATGGCTGAAACGCTATCTGAGGGATTATGAGAATGCATTTATCCTGATTTCACATGATATTCCGTTCCTGAACAGTGTAATCAATCTGATTTATCATATGGAAAATCAAAAACTGGAGCGCTATGTTGGTGACTATGATAAATTCATGGAGGTACATGAGGTAAAGAAGTCACAGCTAGAGGCGGCCTATAAGAAGCAACAGCAGGAGATTGCAGATTTGGAAGATTTCGTGGCACGAAATAAAGCACGTGTTGCGACGAGAAATATGGCGATGTCCAGGCAGAAGAAGCTTGATAAGATGGATGTAATCGAGCTTGCAAGGGAGAAGCCGAAGCCTGAATTTCATTTTCAGACGGCAAGAACACCAGGACGTTATATCTTTGAGACAAAGGATCTTGTAATCGGTTATGATAAGCCATTGTCCAAGCCATTGACTCTTGCTATGGAGCGTGGAGAGAAGATTGCGATGATTGGAGCCAACGGAATCGGTAAGACGACGCTGCTTCGCTCTATCCTTGGATTAACGAAGGCACTTGGCGGCAAGGTAACGCTTGGAGATTATTTAGAAATCGGGTATTTCGAGCAAGAAATCAAAGAAGCAAATAAACGAACATGTATTGAAGAAATCTGGAGTGAGTTTCCGTCTTACTCTCAGTACGAGGTGCGTTCTGCGCTTGCAAAATGCGGTCTGACGACGCAGCACATCGAAAGTCAGGTACGTGTCTTGAGTGGTGGTGAGCAGGCAAAGGTGAGATTATGTAAACTAATCAATCGTCAGACAAACATCCTGTTACTGGATGAGCCGACGAACCATTTAGATACCGATGCAAAGGAAGAATTGAAGCGTGCGTTAATCGAATATAAGGGAAGCATCCTGCTCATCTGTCATGAGCCTGAGTTCTATCATGGCTTGGTAAACAAGGTATGGGACTGTGCAGACTGGAGTTTGCTGTCGTAGGTATGGCGGAACATACAAGCATGACGGAAGCAATTTAGTTTTTTCGTGCATGCCTCATTGGACTGAGCAGTGCTCTTCGCAGTATTTGCAGCGGTAAACTTCATTTTCTTCATCGGTCAGGATGAAGACGTGAGCCAGTTCTTGCTCTATAGAAGTGATACAGCGGGGGTTTTTGCATTTAATAACATTTGTTATTTGTTTTGGAAGTATCAAATCCTTTTTTGCGACAATTTTTCCATATTTTATGACATTTACTGTGATATTGTGATCAATAAAGCCGAGAATGTCGAGATCCAGCATATCAATATCACATTCTACTTTCAGAATATCCTTTTTGCCCATCTTGTTACTCTTTGCATTTTTGATAATGGCAACTGTACAGTCTAGCTTATCCAGCCTCAGGTGATGATAAATGGACATGCTTTTGCCTGCTTTGATGTGATCCAGCACGAAGCCTTCTTCAATTTTCCCTACGTTTAGCATATTAAGCCACCTCCAGTTCTAACAATGTTAAGATCAGTGCCATACGGATGTAAACTCCAAATTGTACCTGTTCAAAGTACTTGGCTCGTGGATCATCATCTACTTCTATGGAAATTTCATTGACACGTGGCAGAGGATGTAGCACCAGCATATCCTGCTTTGCCAGATCCATTTTAGTCTGATCTAGGATATAGAAATCTTTCAAGCGGACATAATCTTCTTCATTGAAGAAACGTTCTTTCTGTACTCTGGTCATATATAGTAAATCAAGCTCAGGCATGACTTCTTCGAGACGGACGACTTCTTTAAATTCTATGTTGTTTTTCTTTAGGACATCTTCACGGATGTAGTCAGGAATACGCAGCTCCTGAGGAGAGATAAAGACAAATTTCACGTTTGAATAGCGGATCAGTGCATTGATGAGGGAATGAACTGTTCTGCCAAACTTCAAGTCGCCGCATAGGCCGATGGTCATATCACCAAGACGTCCTTTCAAGGAACGGATGGTGAGAAGGTCTGTCAATGTCTGTGTTGGGTGCTGATGACCGCCGTCACCTGCATTGATGACAGGAATACTTGATTTAGAAGCAGCTACCATCGGTGCACCTTCTTTTGGATGACGCATGGCACAGATATCTGCATAGCAGGATATCATACGGATGGTATCGGAGACGCTCTCTCCCTTAGCAGCAGAAGAGGAGTCTGCTGAAGCAAAGCCCAGTACCTTGCCGCCCAGATGCATCATAGCAGATTCAAAACTAAGCCTCGTTCTAGTGCTTGGTTCATAGAAGCAGGTTGCCAATATCCTTCCTTCACATACATGTGCATATTGCTCTGGATGCAGCTGAATGTTGTCAGCTAATGTCATTAGCTTGTCAAGTTCTTCCACTGTCATGTCCAGTGGACTCATAAGATGTCTCATGATTCATTCTCCCTTTAGAATAAAATTTATGATACATACAAAATCGAAGATAAAATCAATTATCTTCGATTTGTTTCATATCGTTATTGATAGATCAGTAAATCATCTACAGTTTTTCTTTTTGGTACGTCGGGCGTCTCAGTGGGGTGTCCAATACAAATGATATTCACAAGCTCTCGATCCTCTGGAATATTCAGGACTCCAGCCAGTGAATCATCAAAAATACCCATAATCACGGTTCCGAGTCCGAACTCATGAGCCGCGAGACAAAATGTCTGGTTGGCAATACCAGCATCAAACATCTGCCAAGTATCCTTACGGGATGTGGTGTAGGAGCCATCACGCTCGTAACCGCATCTATTTTTCAAAACAGTTACAGCAATCAGCATCGGTGCAGCACTCATCGTATTACCGTTGTATACAAAGCAGGAGGTGCATTCATTCGAAATCTTGTCTTTCAGTTCCTTGCTTTCAATGGCAATATACCGAACAACCTGAGTGTTCTTCCATGACGGGGAATAGGATGCTGCTTCTACGATCTTTTCAAGTACATCGTGGGAAACTGGTTCCTCCGTGAATTTACGGATACTTCTTCTTCCATGGATACAATCAAGAGTCTGCATATCATAACCTCCTAGTATTTGTCTTTGAGGAGTTTTCCAAAGGAAACTCTTCCCTCAATCATGCACGGATTGCTTCGTTGCTTGCATTATATTATAATTGATTCAGGAATGTTTTGCAATAAGAAAGAAAATGTTTTATACTGAAAATGAATAAGGCTCAAACTTCTAAGGAGGAACTGAAATGGGATACGTAGAGAGAAAAAGATGGCTGTTCTTAGGGTTACCGTGGACATTTACAAAGTATACGATCGAGGATTCCATGCTGACCGTGGATACAGGTCTACTGAAGACAGTAGAGAATGACTGCTATATGTATAAAGTTCAGGATGTCAGGCTTGAGACAAGTATCATTGAGAAACTGTTTGGACTTGGCACGGTGATTTGTTATACTGGAGACACAACGGACAAGGAAATTGTACTTCGTCACATTCGTCATTCTAAAGAGATTAAGAACTATATTTTGGGAAAATCAGAAGAGGAACGCAGAAAACGTCGTACACTCAATACACTGGATATCGGTGTTAGCGCAGAGATTGATGATGCAGATCTGGACTGATGGATAAAAAGTAAAATAAGATAAGAAAATGGTCAGAGAATCGTTCTTCTTCTGGCCGTTTTTTAATCAATAACTTTTCAAAAATCAAACCAGATAGCAACCCAATAGATCATAGATGGGGAACATTTAGATAGAGGTGCAGGGCATGACCTATAGAGAAGCAATTGCATATAAAGATAGTACGCTTCAGTACGGAAGTGTACCAGGATTGGATACGGTCCGGGAACTGATGAAACGTCTAGGTAATCCGCAGGATATACCTCGTTATGTACATATTGCAGGAACGAACGGCAAAGGATCCGTGTCGGCCTTTCTGTCTGCTGTATTAAAGGAGGCAGGTTATAAAACTGGCAGCTATCATTCACCTCCCGTTTATGAATATCGGGAATTTGCCAGAATTAACGGCAGAAATATCAGTGAAGCAAATTATACAAAGTATATGGAACAGGTATCCGAAGCGGCGGCTCTGATGGTGGCGGATGGACTGGCTCACCCGACTGCATTTGAAATAGAAACAGCACTGGCTTTTCTGTTCTTTGCCAGCCAGAAATGTGATATCGTGGTATTGGAAGCAGGTATGGGCGGAGCACTGGATGCAACGAATATCATACAGGCACCAGAGGTAGCAGCGTTAACCTCCATCAGTATGGATCATGCGGACTATCTGGGACATACCCTTTTAGAGATAGCCGAACAGAAGTCGGGGATCATCAAAAAAGGCTGCAGGGCTGTATTGATGGACACATACAGAGTTGGAAATGCAGAGAGATTCACTATACAGTATCCAGAGCAGGAACAGAAGCAGGAACAGGAACAGGAACAGGAACAGGAACAGAAACAGGAACAGAAGCGAGAACAGAAACAGGAACAGGAACAGGAACAGGTAATCAACAAGCTCGTCCAAAGATGCCGAGAGCAGGAAGTTTCATACACGCTGGCAGATCCAACAGAAGCATATGATATCAGACATACATTTCCAAAACAGGTGTTTTCTTATAAGAACCATAAGAAAATAAAGCTCTCCCTACAGGGAACATACCAAATAGATAATGCCATCCTCGCTATCAATGTCATCGAACAGTTAAATAACATGGGTTATAAAATAAGCGACCAACAAATGAGAAGGGGTCTGGAGACTGCAGTATGGCCGGGGCGATTTGAGGTTGTGTGCAAAAAACCGCTGTTTATACTGGACGGAGCACACAATGAGGATGCCGCACGTAGGCTGGCAGAGTCTATAGAATTGTATTTTACAAATCGGCGGATTATCTATATAATGGGTGTATTGAAGGATAAGGAATACGAAAAGATCTGTGAGCTGACAGCTCCTTATGCATCAGATATTATCACCGTGGCGACTCCTCATAACAGTAGGGCATTGTCGGCACTTGATCTGGCAGAGACTGTCCGCAGATTTCATACTCAGGTAACAGCAGCTGACAGCATTGAGGAGGCGACAGAACTGGCTCTTTTACTGGCTCAGATGCCGTCTGGAGGACAAGAGTCTGTTATCATTGCATTTGGTTCTCTTTCTTATTTGGGAGGGATTTATCATATGATGCAGCATAGAGAGCAGATAAGGAGAGATTCACATGGTAGACAAAGAGAAGATTGAGCAGGCGGTCAGACTGCTTCTGGAGGGGATTGGTGAGGATCCTGAGCGAGAGGGACTAAGAGAGACCCCTGATAGGATTGCGCGTATGTATGAGGAAATCTATGGCGGCATGGATGAATCGCCAAGAGAACACCTGCAGAAGACCTTTACAGCAGAGAAGAATGAAATGGTGATGGAAAAGGATATTACATTTTATTCCACCTGTGAACATCATCTGATGCCATTTTACGGAAAGGTGCACGTAGCCTATATCCCTGACGGCAAGGTAGTCGGTATCAGCAAGCTTGCACGAACTGTTGATATCTATGCAAGACGTCTGCAGATTCAGGAGCAGATGACCGCACAGATCGCAGAAGCACTGATGGAGTATCTGGAACCAAAGGGCGTGATGGTTATGGCAGAGGCAGAGCATATGTGCATGACTATGCGTGGAATCAAGAAACCAGGTACTACAACGGTGACTATGGTAACCAAGGGAGCATTTGAGCATAACATTGAATTGCAAAATACATTCTTTCATCTGCTTGGAGGTCATATGACTGTCAGGTGAACAGGGCTATCAGATTGGAGAAGATTATGAAAATCGGGTCAAGAGAGTTTGAATTAAAAAATCACACATATATTATGGGAATCCTGAATGTAACACCAGATTCATTTTCTGACGGAGGTCGTTATTCAGAACCAGAGGCGGCACTTCGTAGGGCTGAGCAGATGATACAGGAGGGAGCGGACATTCTAGATGTCGGCGGTGAGTCTACGCGTCCAGGGTATACGAAAATCAGTGCTGAGGAAGAAATCAATAGAGTATCGCCCGTTATTGAAAGGGTGAAGCAAAATTTCGATATTCCTATATCCGTCGATACCTACAAGTCAGAGGTCGCACAGGCGGCTATTCATGCAGGAGCAGATCTGGTGAATGATATATGGGGACTTCGTTATGATGCTAAGATGGCACGGTGCATTGCGCAGAATCAAGTAATATGCTGCATTTCTCACAATCGTGAAGAGGCTTCTTACCATGCCTTTCCAGCAGATGTGATCAAGGATCTTGCGGAATCAGTCATTATTGCTACTGATGCAGGTATTGCGAGGGACAAGATCATTTTGGATCCTGGTATTGGCTTTGCAAAGTCAGCCGAGCAGAATCTGCAGTTGCTGGCACATATGGATTGGATGCATGTACTGGAGCTTCCGTTATTACTTGGTGTTTCCAGAAAATCCGTTATTGCTTCTGTCAGCGTGCCACCCCTGCCAATCGATCAACGCAAAGAGGGTACTTATGTAACAACTGTATTTGCAGTACAAAATGATTATCATTTTGTACGTGTACATGATGTTGCAGAAAATAAACGTGTCATAGATATGACACGAGCCATTATGAACAGAAGGGAGCAAAAGAATGGATTGTATCAGAATATGTAACCTTGAGATTTTTGGGAAGCATGGTGTATATGAGGAGGAAAACAAGCTGGGACAGAAATTTCTCGTGTCTGCAGATTTATACTTTTCAACACGTGCAGCAGGTTGTGATGACATCCTTTCCGAGTCTCTGCATTATGGTGAGGTATGTCATTTTATCAATGATTTTATGAAGAATCGATGCTACAAGCTGATAGAGACTGTTGCTGAACAGCTGGCAAAGGAGCTGTTATTAAGGTTCAGAAAGCTGGATTGCGTGAAAGTAGAGGTCAAGAAGCCATGGGCACCGATCGGACTGCCTCTGGAGTCGGTATCGGTTGTAATTGAGCGAAGCTGGCACACAGCTTATGTTGCGCTTGGTTCCAATATGGGAGAGCGTGAAGAGTATCTGCAAAATGCGATTCAGACACTGGAAGAGCGTGAAGACTGTTCTGTTGAGAGAATATCAAGGTTTATTGAGACGGAGCCATATGGATATAAGGAACAAGAAAGTTTTTTGAATGGAATAATAGAATTACATACGTTATTATTACCAGAAGAATTATTATCATTACTTCAGGAAATTGAACAGGAGGCAAAAAGAGAGCGCGTCACCAAATGGGGACCGCGCACATTGGATCTCGATATTATTTTCTATGATGATATGATCATAGACTCGGTAGAACTAACAGTTCCTCATGCAGATATGCATAATCGTGGATTTGTACTGGAACCGCTGGCGCAGATTGCCCCAAATGTGAGACATCCTGTGCTGAATCAAACAGTTGCACAGCTTCTAAAGAAGCTGGAAAGCAGATAACGACATCAAAACAAGTCACTTGTCTTTGATGACAACAGCCGCTGCTGCCTCTGTAAATGTTGTGACATTGATATCTCCAGAGGTAGGGGTTTTGTACATTGGGATATCTTCGCCAAAGGCTGTGAAATAGGTATATGTTGATGTGATGTTGATATTACAGTAGTTACCAGAAGCGATAAATTCTGGTTCAGAGCCGTCGAGCTGCATTCTCATGAGTGCCGGTTCGGCGGCATCATTTTTCTGATAATAAATATAATGATAACCAATGTTATAGGCATCAATACGGTCGGCAGTTAACTTTTCAATGGAGCCCTGACTCATATCATATCGATAGAGCGAATAGTTATCAGCCACATTCATATAATACATATATTGATCCTGAAGAATCGGCTGATAGAGCTTCCCTTCATAAATCGTTTCTATGGTTTGCAGGTTGATGTCATAGGCGGAAAGAATGAAACGTTCTTCCTCATTTGCATAGTAAATCGTACTGCCTGAGGAACAAGCAGGACTGACAATGGCCTCAATGGTCATTTTTTTGTTGCTTCCATCAGTATTGATCTGATAGAGAGCCATACCTTCTGTATTGTCATAATGCTGATAATAAATGGTATTGTCTATAAGCTTCAGAATGCCTGATGGAGTCTTATCCAGAGATTTATTATATTTTCCGTTCTTTTGTATGCGGTAGACGCCGAACATATTTCCAAGATATCCAAACCCCTTATTTGCAGAATTTGCGTCCTGATAATAATATAGATATTTACCTCCGGCATTGATGTATTTTACAGGTACATCCCATACCTCTTTAATATCAGTACAGCCTGGTGTCATGGAATACAGCTGCCAGTCATCATAGGGGTTGGCAAAGTAAACAACTCCATCATTTTCACAGAATAATCCATCATTGATTAGATTGCCAGCTGTGTTGCCAACTGTGCCTGGAGCATTTGGTTTGATGCGGTTGAGAGAGTTGGCGAAAAATAAACCGCTAATCAGAAGTATGACAACAACCGCTAAAATGATTCTATTTTTCACCTTCATCATGCATACCTCCAATGAGAATTTACATAGATTTTTCTTTGATGATATTATAATATTTTTTCATCGTAAATGCAATCATGACAGGCATCTTCGTCTTGTCAGATGCACAGAATTGGGTTATGATTATTTCAAAAGGAGTATCATTATGAATCTGGAAGAACTACGAAAACAGTTAGACGAAATAGACATTCAGCTCACGACTTTGATGGAACAGAGATTGAAAATATGTGAACAGGTCGCTACATATAAAATAGAGCATAACAAGCCAGTTCTGGATATAGAACGTGAGAAGCAAAAGATACAGGCCGTCCGTGACTTAGTGACGGATGAACGGTATCAGGATGCGGCAGAACATCTATTCACGCAGATTATGGAAGACAGCAGGGTATTACAGACAGAATTGATCAAGAATAAACGGAGCGAATAGACGGAGTGAATAGTATGAGAGAAAAAGAACTGATATTGTACAAACATTTCAAACATGGGGACATCCTGAATGATATGTCATGGCTGATCACACACTGTCAGGATGATTATTATAATATAGAGGACAAGAGAAATCTGCTCTTTGACGTGATTCACCGCCTAATCGAGCTAGCTGGCAGTCATGGATATGAGGGCAATCTGTGGCATACTTACCTGACCTATCTGTTGGCAAATAATGAAAATGCATTTAGTATGGCTTCTGAGATTAAGGGAGCGGTGCAGGGGAGTATCAACCAGGTAGCATTACATGACTTTGCTATTTTCAAGGAAATGTTCGACTGTGATCTGACAGTGCTGGAGAATGAATTGCATGCAGGCTGCATCTCTTTATTATTGCACTATGAGAATATCAATAATGAAAGTAAATTTTTCAATCAACGTATCCGTGACCGTATCTGTGAGTTGAGCGTGAGACTGGCTCATACAGAGAGTCCAGAAGAGTTCCTCAGCATCATGGAGGGATTTTATAAAGACTTTGGAGTTGGTAAATTTGGTTTACATAAAGCATTTCGCATAGAGCATGGAGAACATGGTGCTGAAATCATTCCCATCACCAATATTGCACATGTGTATCTGGAGGATCTGATTGGCTATGAAATACCGAAAAGGAAGCTTATTGAGAATACAGAGGCCTTTGTGAATGGGAAAAAAGCAAATAACTGTCTTTTATTTGGAGATGCTGGAACTGGCAAGTCCAGCAGTGTCAAGGGTATTCTAAATCGTTATTATGATCAGGGACTGCGGATTATTGAAATCTATAAGCATCAGTTTCAGGATCTAAATGATATCATTGCACAAATCAAAAACAGAAACTATAAGTTCATCATTTATATGGATGATCTTTCATTTGAAGATTTTGAAATAGAATATAAATATCTCAAGGCCGTTATAGAGGGCGGATTGGAAAAGAAGCCAGCAAATGTGCTGATTTATGCGACCTCCAACAGAAGACATCTTGTCAGAGAGAAGTTTTCTGATAAGGAAGAGCGTAGAGAGGATTTACACAGCTCTGATACGGTACAGGAGAAGCTGTCCTTGGTTGCACGGTTTGGTGTTTCTATCTTTTTCTGTGCGCCGGATAAGAGGGAATTTGAGAATATTGTTAAGACTCTGGCAGATCGCTATAGTGTGACTATGCCAGAGGAGGAGCTGCTATTAGAGGCTAATAAATGGGAACTGTCACATGGAGGCTTGTCGGGCAGGACAGCCCAGCAGTTTATAGATTATTTACTAGGAAAAGAGTAGGGAGGAAACCGGATGAGCATACAGACCTTTGCAGCCATAGACGTAGGTTCCTATGAACTGGCCATGAAGATCTACCAGTTTTCGGGCAAGGGAGAAATGAAACAGATTGATTATATCCGCCACAGTATAGAGCTGGGAACGGATACCTATTCTACAGGCAAGATATCACATGAGAGAGTGGATGAGCTATGTCAGGTACTGTCTGAATTTGCGGATATCATGAAGGGATACAGGGTGGCTGCGTATCGTGCATGTGGAACCAGTGCCATACGTGAGACAGAAAACAGGATTATCGTGCTGGAACAGATCAAGCTGCGTACAGGTCTCAAAGTAGATGTGTTGAGTAATTCAGAACAGCGTTTCCTGCACTATAAATCAGTAGCATCCAAGGGAGAACGGTTTGATAAAATCATCGAAAAGGGTACTGCAATTGTTGATGTAGGTGGAGGATCGATTCAGATTTCACTATTTGATAAGGATTCCCTTGTGGCGACGCAGAACATCCGTCTAGGTATCTTGCGCATGAGGGAAATGCTCGGAGATATCGAACCGCGTACGAAGGATTATGAACATCTGATCGAGGAGCTGGTGGATAATCAGCTGCTGTCTTTCCAGTCGCTGTATCTGAAGGATAGGGATATCAAAAATATTATTGTAGTGGATGATTATATTTCTTTTATCATGCAGAGGCTTGGCAAGGAAAAGATGGATAATACAATCACACAACAGCAGTATATGGCATTTGTGGATATTCTGATGAGACAGACACCGGAGCAGGTGGCAGATTATATCGGACTGCCAGAAGAAAATGCCTCTCTTTTATCACCTTCTGCGATTTTATTCAAAAGAATTCTTGAAATCACAGGAGCCGAACTGCTATGGGCTCCCGGAGTGGGTCTGGCTGACGGAATCGCATATGATTATGCCCAGAAGAATAAACTGATCCAGGTACAGCATAACTTTGAGGATGATATCATAGCATGCGCTGAGAATATGGGAAAACGGTATAAAGGAAACCGTACCAGAAATGTATTTGTACAGCAGGTTGCACTTACGATTTTTGACAGTACAAAAAAGCTGCATGGAATGGGAAAGAGAGAACGTCTGTTGCTCAGAATCGCAGCATTGCTTGGAGACTGTGGCAAGTTTATTAGTCTCGAAGCTATGGCGGAGTCCTCCTATAGTATTATTATGGCAACTGAAATCATAGGTTTGTCTCATCTGGAACGCGAGATTGTGGCAAATGTTGTAAAATATAACAAAGCATCCTTCCAGTATTATAATGAAATATCAGCAACATCTGCAATGGATACGACGTCTTATCTGACAATTGCGAAGCTGGTGGCAATTTTTCGGACGGCAGATGGTGTCTGCAGAAGCCAGCGAAGAAAGATACAGGATGTGAAAGCATCTTTGAAGGATGATCAGTTGATTCTGACGGTAGGCTCTGATGAAGACCTTTCTTTGGAGAAAGGATTTTTTGGCAGAAAAGCACGGTTCTTTGAGGAAGTATTCAGTGTAAAACCGATTATAAAGCAAAAAAGGAGTTTGAACGATGGCAGATAAATTTGACTTAAAGAGAAGCGAGTACTATTACAATCGTGAACTCAGCTGGCTCTTATTTAATAATCGTATTCTGGAGGAGGCACGCGATAAGACACTGCCGCTCTTTGAACGATTGAAATTCCTGAGCATTACCGCATCTAATCTGGATGAGTTTTTTATGATCCGTGTAGCATCCTTGAAGGATATGGTCAATGCAAACTATACGAAGCCAGATCTTGCGGGACTGACACCGACCAAACAGCTGGAGAAAGTCAATGCTGCGACGCATGAGCTGGTACAACTGCAATATTCGACCTATAATCGTTCATTATTGCCCCTGCTGCATCAAAACGGTGTGAATGTGGTGACTGAGCATGAGGGCTTGACAAAGAAACAGGCAGAGTATGTAGACCGCTATTTCAGTGAAAATGTATATCCTGTACTGACCCCGATGGCAGTAGATTCGTCACGTCCGTTTCCGCTGATACGCAACAAGACATTGAATATCGGTGCTTTGGTGACCAAAAAGAATGAAAAGAAGGAAGTAGAGTTCGCAACGGTGCAGGTACCTGCTGTGCTGCCGCGTATCGTATTGATACCAGGAGAGCAGGATGAAACGACCCTCATTCTGTTAGAGGAGATCATAGAGAGAAATATTGACCAGCTGTTTCTGAATTATGATGTCATCTGTGCATATCCGTTTAGAATCATGAGAAATGCCGATCTGACGATTGACGAGGATGAGGCAGCTGACCTGTTAAAGGAAATCGAAAAGCAATTAAAGAAGCGTCAATGGGGTGAAGCCATTCGTTTGGAGGTAGATGGTGATATTGATAAGAAACTGCTGAAAATACTGAAACATGAATTATCGATTAAGGAAGAGGATATTTACTATATTAATGGTCCGTTGGATTTGACTTTCTTGATGAAAATGTATGGTCTGCAGGGATTTGATCATCTTAAGAATGTTCCGTATGTACCCCAGCCAGTTCCGCATCTGCAGACAGATAGAGATTTATTTTCACAAATCAGGGAAGGGGATAAGCTCCTGCATCATCCGTACGAGACCTTTCAGCCTGTCGTCACATTTATACAGCAGTCAGCAAAGGATCCTGATGTTCTGGCAATTAAGCAGACACTGTACCGCGTCAGCGGCAATTCGCCGATTATTGCAGCTTTGGCACAGGCTGCTGAAAATGGAAAGCAGGTAACGGTACTGGTAGAATTAAAGGCCAGATTTGACG
>CAZACC010000010.1:0-33874 GCA_964483545.1 uncultured Lachnospiraceae bacterium | reverse complement strand
ATAAAATACTTCAGCATCTTCTCGGTTACGGTATAGTCAGAAATAACACCCTGTCTCAGCGGTCTGACTGCAACAATATTACCAGGGGTTCTGCCAAGCATCAATCGGGCGTCTTCTCCGATTGCCTTGATTTTATTAGTGTCTCTATCAAATGCAACAACAGAGGGCTCTTTTAACACTACACCCTTTCCTCTGATGTACACCAGTATACTGGCTGTCCCCAAATCAATTCCTATATCTGTATAGACCATACTGAATATTCCCCTTTCTCAGTCACTTAAGTCCTAGCTTACGGTCATCTTATATCTCTATTATATATCTTTTCCATTAGTAGACTAATTAAGCATACATAATTTATTATAACCTATCATTGTGAATTTTCAATGTTTTTGTTCAATTTCTCCCCAACATTTCTTCCCAGCATCTTTTTTATATATGCACCTGTATGAGATTTCTTAGACTTTGCAACCTGCTCCGGTGTACCCTCTGCAATGACGCTTCCGCCGCCGTCACCACCCTCTGGTCCCATATCGATGATATAGTCTGCCGTCTTGATGACATCCAGATTGTGCTCTATGACTACTACGGTATTTCCCCCTTCAGACAACTGCTGCAGAATCTCAACCAGCTTGTGCACATCTGCAAAATGCAGTCCAGTTGTAGGTTCATCTAATATATAGATTGTCTTACCAGTACTTCTCTTGGAAAGTTCTGTGGCAAGCTTGATTCGCTGCGCCTCTCCACCAGATAAAGTCGTGGAAGGTTGTCCCAGTTTAATGTAAGACAATCCCACATTATTTAACGTCTCCACTTTATTTCTGATCGATGGAACATGTTCAAAGAAGGGCACAGCCTCCTCTACTGTCATATCTAAAACATCATAGATATTCTTTCCCTTGTATCTGACCTCCAGTGTTTCTCGGTTATATCTCTTACCGCCGCAAATCTCACATGGAACATATACATCTGCCAGAAAGTGCATTTCTATTTTCAGAATCCCATCTCCTGAACAAGCTTCGCATCGCCCACCCTTTACATTAAAGCTAAAGCGTCCCTTTTTATAGCCGCGCGCCTTGGCATCTGCTGTAGCTGCAAACAAATCCCTAATCTGATCAAACATTCCCGTGTAGGTTGCCGGATTAGATCTTGGTGTTCTGCCAATGGGTGACTGATCAATATTGATGACCTTATCTAACTGCTCGATGCCTTCGATTCTTGTATGCTTTCCTGCAATCGTTCGTGCCCTGTTCAGACTTTTTGCAAGCTTTTTATAGAGTATCTCATTAATCAGTGAACTCTTACCAGATCCAGATACACCAGTTACACAAGTCATGATTCCCAGTGGTATCTTCACATCTACATTCTTCAAGTTATTTTCTGAAGCGCCGATGATTCCAATCCAGCCAGTCGGTTTTTTTCTTTTCTTTGGTACAGGAATCTCAATTTTATGGCTCAAGTACTGCCCTGTCAAGGATTCTTCCACTTTCATGATTTCTTCCGCTGTACCCTGTGCTATGACTTCTCCACCATGTTCTCCTGCCCGTGGTCCAATGTCCACAATATAATCAGCGGCTAACATCGTATCCTCATCATGTTCCACAACGATCAGGGAATTACCGAGATCTCGCAGATGCTTGAGTGTATTCAGCAGTTTGTCATTATCTCTCTGGTGCAAACCAATACTTGGTTCATCCAGAATATACACAACGCCCACTAGACCTGAACCGATCTGTGTCGCCAGTCTGATACGCTGTGCTTCTCCACCCGACAGAGAGCTTGTCGCACGCGCCAGTGTCAAATAATCCAGCCCAACATCCATCAGAAATCCGATTCTGGATCTGATCTCTTTCAATATCTGACGGCCGATTAGCAGCTGCTGCTCTGTAAGCTGGAGATTTGACATAAATTCTGTCAGTTTTCCTATAGACAACGCTGTCACTTCATATATATTTTTATCGGAAACCGTCACTGCAAGTGAACCCCTTTTCAGCCTCATCCCATGGCATTCATTACATGGGGTGATCCGCATAAATGATTCATATTCCTGCTTTATACTGTCAGATGCAGTCTCACGATATCTGCGTTCTACGTTTTTGATCAGACCCTCAAATGCAACATCATAGATTCCTTCACCCCGCATACCTTTATAATGCACCTTGACTTCTATTCCGTTCGTTCCATGAATTAGTATGTGACGCACATCCTCAGTCAGTTGTTCGTATGGTGTATTAAGACTGAAGCCGTATTTTTCAGATAATGCCAGCAGCACTGCATAGGTATAACTCGTCGGATCATTGCTGGACTGCCAGCCCATAACCGTGATAGCGCCTTCTTGCAGACTGAGGGATGTATCAGGAATCATCAGTTCCTCATCAAATTCCATCTTATATCCCAAACCAAAACAAACTGGACAGGCTCCGAACGGATTGTTAAAGGAAAAGCTTCTCGGTTCCACCTCATCGATGCTGATATTGCAATCAGGACACGCAAAGCTCTGACTAAAATTAATCTGTTCTTTGCCCACAACATCTACCATCAGCAACCCGTCTGAGAGATCTAATACATTTTCAATTGAATCCGTCAATCTCTTGGTAATCGTAGCTTTAATGACCAATCTATCTACAATGATTTCAATATTATGCTTTATATTCTTATCTAGAGTAATCTCTTCTGAAAGTTCATACATATTGCCATCTATCCGTGCGCGGACATATCCACTTCTCTTTGCACGTTCTAATACCTTGGCATGTTCACCCTTGCGTCCTCTTACAACAGGCGCCAGCAGCTGAATCTTCGTTCCCTCTGGTAGACTTAGAATCTCATCTACCATCTGGTCTATTGTCTGTTTCATAATCTCTTTACCACAGACTGGACAATGTGGAATACCAACTCTCGCATACAGAAGCCTGAAATAATCATAAATCTCAGTAACAGTACCTACCGTTGATCTTGGATTTCTATTTGTTGATTTTTGATCAATCGATATCGCTGGTGGCAATCCCTCTATGCTCTCTACCTCTGGCTTTTCCATCTGTCCCAGAAACTGCCTCGCATAGGAAGACAGAGATTCCATATAACGTCTCTGTCCTTCTGCATAAATTGTATCAAATGCAAGTGAGGATTTACCAGATCCACTCAAACCTGTCAACACAACCAGTTCATTTCTAGGAATATCAATTGAAATATTCTTTAAATTATGTTCATTTGCTCCTCTAATACGAATGTAATGACGCTTGTCCGCGTTAGCAATCTGATTGATTCTACTCATACACCACCTCTACCGTCTGAAGGTGATATTCTTCATTTGTTGTCTCATCTACCGCAATGAACTCTATCGTGCCTTCTGCCAGATATCTTTTCTGGATATTCACCGAAAAACGGTGATCACCAGCCTCCTTCGCATCACGTTCCTGTTTACAGGAATCCGTTTCCAGATACTTTTCTCCCACATGGGCATAAATATGAATGCCCGACAAGTCTGCATCCTGACAGGAATAAATCCCCTTCATACTTACAATTGCTGACGCATCATTCTGTGACAAATATAATATCTGATCTTCTAATCGTGCGCCACTCACCTCATAGATTGAGCTTTGAAGCGCTTTTGTTCCTATGTTACGTTCTTCTTCTATATAAGGAGGTTCATAAATATAGTTTGTAAAATCAGCCAGTAGCGGCATCTCACTGGAGATACTTCTCTCGGCTGTCTCAAAGATCACAGCATCCGGAAAGAACAAGTTTACATAATACTGCAGGTAATCATAATTTTGACGATGCACAAAATAGACTTCCTTGAATCTATTATTATAGTACTTCTGATAACTTGCGAAATAACTATCTACAAATACAAGAAGAATCCGGTTGTTCGGTGCTGCCTCATTCGTATAGTGTGAATAGAATGTATTGGTATAACCATCTAAATCAGAGAGCAGATATTCTGTCGCATCCCCACTGGTATCCTGTTTCAGTGAATATACTGGAACCTGTTCATCAATCGGGAATTTTGCAATATCCAACGACTCGACCTGAATAAACTCCAGATGATAATCATCCTCTGTCAATGCTGGCACATCATCAAACCATGTCTGGATCTGACCATCAATTAACTTATGTGCCGTCATAGCTCCAAACTCATTCCAGTGTGTAGCATCATATTTTTTATTATAAACAACCTGATCCTGCTTTGCTGCCAGCAGTTCATCAATTGGCATGATATAATTGACGTCTGTATCTGCCAATCGTTCCTTCAGATAATCCATGACACTGATATTCTGTTCATTGACATTGATCGTATTAGGAAAGTATTCGCTGTAAATGGTTTTCTTATCTGGACATGCAAAGTAAAGAAACGGAATTCCTTTTTGGGTAAGATAATCCTGTGTCTGCGTCAAAAAATCCACAAAAGAGTCGAGCATCTGTGTATTTGTATTTAGATGCTGATATGCTGCGATGTAATCAGGATCCTTATAAAAAATATGCCCGTCTTTTCCGTACATAAATAACGGATGAACCATAACAGAAAACAATTCATCATTCAATTCAATGTAAGAATTGATGGCTGGCACGCGAAACCCGATTCTGTCATCAACATAGTTTTCAACCAGCTCTCGATTCGTCAGTTTCCAATCGATCTCTGGCCACTCCGTCAGAGCCTTGTTATCTATCATGGATATCTGATTTGTCTTCGTATTGATCAAAAGTGCTGGTACAATGACAACCACCATAAAAATGACACAATATATAATGTTCAATATTTTATTCTTCATAAGCACCAGCTCCTTTCCTCAAGCTTTGCACCTAATGTTTACTCCTGTCCCTAAAAACGAAAGTAAATAAATGGATTGTAAGTATTATTCGTGATAAACATCATACAAATCAAAAGTACACACAGCAATAATATACGTCGTATGATCACTGCAGGATGTGCTGCAGGTAAGCTGTTAAGATTGTTGAGCAGGATACCCACTTTTCCCGGAAGTATGTCTTTCCATGGTATCGCCGCCAGTATCGCAACGATTAGCATAAAAATCAGTTTGTTATCCAGATAGTATCTTGTGGAAAATGCTAAATAATCAGGCGTATATGTCTGCAGCATCACGCCGATATAGGATAATGCATCCTCCATAACCACAATCTTGAATAATACCCAGCCAAGAATAACCACCAGCATCGTGTACAACCAAGTACATACACTGCGAACTTTTTCGTTTTTGATCAGATGCTTTACCTTTTTTGCACGCAGTACTCTTTCGATAATCATAAAAAAACCATGCCATAAGCCCCAGATAATAAATCCCCAGGCTGCACCATGCCAAAAGCCAGTTGCCAGAAATACAATCAGCAGATTCAGATAAGTACGCATCTGCCCCTTACGATTGCCGCCTAAAGGTATATAAAGATAATCCCTAAACCACGTTGACAGTGAGATATGCCATCTACGCCAGAATTCCGTGATAGAACGTGAAATGTACGGATAATTAAAGTTCTCCATAAAATCAAATCCAAAAATCTTACCCAGCCCAATTGCCATATCTGAGTATCCCGAGAAATCATAATAAATCTGCAATGTATAGCATACCGCCCCAAGCCATGCCGTTCCTGCTCCCATCATCGTATAATCACCAGCAAAGATTTTATCTGCAACCTCCCCGATAGAATTAGCCAGTATTGCCTTTTTGGCAAGTCCAATGATAAAACGTTCAGCACCTCTTGCAAAAGCAGATGCACTCAGTACGCGGTTGGTCAGAGACTCCTTAATATCCTTATAACGGACAATAGGTCCTGCGATCAGCTGGGGAAACATTGAAATATAGAGTGCTAGGTTCAAAGGATTTTTCTGTACAAATACTGTCTTTTCTCCCTGTTCATTTATGATACCGTCTTCACGATATACATCGATGACATAGGACATTCCCTGAAATGTATAAAACGAGATGCCAATTGGCAGTACGATCTCAGGTACCGTCAACCCCACACCTGTAATCTCATTGACAGATTCAACTGCAAATACAAAGTATTTGAAATAAAACAGAATACCCAGATTATACAGAACGGTGAACAGAATTGCCAGCCTGCGAAGTTTCTCCTTGCCAGTCAGCACATGTACCAGCATCCCGAAACAGTAGTTTCCAGCAATAGAGGCCAGCATAATAAAGACATATTTGGGCTCTCCCCATGCATAGAAAAATAAACTTCCTAAGAGAAGATAGATATTCTTCAACTGCTTAGGGAGTATATAAAATCCGATCACCATAATCGGCATAAAAAAGCATAGAAATATCGTCGAACTAAAGACCATTTTATTTCTCCATTGACTTCATCTGGTCTACGGACCACTTTTCAACTGTAACACCGCTCTGTTTCCTGCCACGCTTTATCAGTCCAAATACCTGTTTGATATATTCCACAGTGACCTTGGATGAGAGCTTGGACTCGCCAGTTGGTCTCGCCTGAAACCTATACGGAATCTCCACAACACTTTGATAAGTTCCCAAAGCCAGCACTTCAATCAGTATCTTCCAGCCGATTGGCTGCAAATTGCAGTCTCTGGCAATCACTTCTCTACGGAACATAAAAAGACCACTGGTAGGATCAGTAATCCGTCTGAGACATGGCAATAATATCTTGCCGATATATCTTGCAACTCCTGATACGAGCTTGCGATAAGGTCCTAATCCTCCATCGGATCCACCTGGGATAAATCTGCTCGGAATACAAAAATCCACGCCGCTTTCCAACACAAAATACATAGAACGCAATATCTGTGGAGGATGCTGCAAATCTGCATCCATAACTGCAATATAGTCTCCTTCAGCAAGAGCAAAGCCCTTTAAAACCGCAGTTGCCAGTCCCTTCTCCTCTGTTCGATGCTCAATACGGACTCTGGGATTCTCCTCCTGTGTTTTTCTGATCATATCCGGGGTATGATCTGTACTATCATCTACAAAAATTACCTCATACTCTATCCCGCGAAGCGCATAGTCAATCTGATTGACCAAATTCCCGACATTATCCGCTTCATTATAGGTTGGTACTACAATCGATAGCTTTCCCACTTGTTTCCTCCGTAGTCGTTCCTATTCATCCATACCCTGAAGCTGTTTTTTCAAGGCAATCATCTTGTCTCTCAATTCAGATGCCGCCTCAAAATTTAACTCCGCTGCTGCTTTACGCATCTTCTTCGTAATATCCTCTACCCACTTCTCAAGTTCCTTACGGTCCATGGACTCTGGATCTTTTTCCATGCGTACTTCCTCAGCCGCAACCGCCTTGGAAATACTGATCAGATCCCTAACCGCCTTTTTAATCGTTTGAGGTGTAATGCCATGAGCGTCATTATATGTTTGCTGAATCTCACGCCGGCGGTTAGTCTCACGAATGGCTTTTTTCATGGAATCCGTCATTTTATCTGCATACATCAGAACACGACCCTCAGCATTTCTGGCTGCACGTCCAATTGTCTGTACCAACGACGTCTCTGAACGTAGGAATCCCTCTTTATCTGCATCCAATATTGCCACCAACGATATTTCTGGAATATCCAGACCTTCACGCAACAGGTTGATACCGACTAATACATCAAATACATCTAGACGCATATCTCGTATGATTTCTGCTCGCTCTAATGTATCAATATCAGAGTGCAGATACTTCACACGAATGCCGACTCCCCGCACATACTCCGTCAAATCCTCTGCCATCTTCTTGGTCAGAGTCGTTACTAGTACTTTATTATGTTTCTTGACCTCTTGATTGATTTCCGATATGAGATCATCAATCTGTCCCTCTGTAGGCTTAACGGTCACCTCGGGATCAAGCAGACCCGTGGGTCTAATGACCTGTTCCGTGCGGAGCAGTTCATGCCCCTCTTCATAAACAGATGGTGTTGCAGACACAAACATCATCTGGTCTATTTTACTCTCAAACTCTTCAAAGTTCAAGGGGCGATTGTCTTTTGCAGAAGGAAGTCTGAACCCATAATCCACAAGAACAGTCTTGCGAGACTGGTCTCCTGCATACATACCCCTAATCTGAGGAATCGTCATATGTGACTCGTCAACGATTATTAGATAATCATCAGGAAAATAGTTCATCAACGTATACGGAGTCGATCCCTCTTCCGTACCATTCATATGTCTGGAGTAGTTCTCTATGCCAGAGCAAAAGCCTGTCTCGCGAAGCATCTCAATATCAAAATGAGTACGTTCCGAAATTCTCTGTGCCTCAAGAAGCTTGTCCTCTCCTTTAAAGTACTTCACTCGCTCAGTCAGTTCTTCTTCTATAGTCTTAGTCGCACGCAAAATCTGTTCCTCGGGAACAACATAATGAGAAGCTGGAAATATAGCTAAGTGAGACAGTCTCGCTCTGACCTCGCTCGTTAATACGTCAATTTCCGATATTCTCTCAATCTCTTCTCCAAAAAACTCTATCCTGATGGCACGATCCCCTTTCCATGCGGGAAAGACCTCCAGTACATCTCCTCGTACACGAAATGTTCCGCGATGGAAATCCATCTCGCTTCTTTCATAACGGATACCGATTAGATCACGGATAATATCATCCCTGTCCTTTTCCATACCAGTTCTCAAAGAAACAATCATATTAATATAGTCCTTCGGACTTCCAATACCATAAATACAAGAAACACTGGACACCACTATGACATCCTTACGTTCTGCCAGTGATGCTGTCGCTGAAAGCCTGAGCTTGTCTATCTCATCGTTGATGGAAGAATCCTTTTCAATATAAGTATCCGAAGACGGGATATACGCCTCCGGCTGATAGTAATCGTAATAGGATACAAAATATTCTACCGCATTGTTTGGAAAAAACTCTTTAAATTCACTATACAACTGCCCTGCCAGTGTCTTATTATGAGCTATAATCAAAGTTGGTTTGTTTAACTGCTCAATGACATTTGCCATCGTAAATGTCTTACCAGAGCCTGTGACACCCAACAAAGTCTGGAACTGATTGCCCTCGTGAAAGCCCTTGACCAGATCTGCGATTGCCTGCGGCTGATCGCCTGTCGGCTGATACTCAGATACCAATTCAAAATGATCCATAAGCTAGTCCTTTCAGTAGGATTAATCACTATGTTGTAATACTTCAATCGCCCTGTCCAATTGATTATCGGCATTTTCATCCTTTTGATATGCTTCATCATCAAATTCCAGTTCAATATCTGGTTCGATCCCAATTCCATGAATATCATTACCGTTCGGGGTAAAATATTTGGAGGTTGTGACCTTGATGCCGGTTCCATCACCTAGCGGAAGCACCTGCTGTACGATTCCTTTGCCAAAGGTAGTGGTTCCGATCAAGGTACCTGTCTGATAATCTTTGATTGCTCCAGCCAATATCTCTGCAGCACTTGCGCTGTTCTCATTAATCAAAACCGCCAGAGGAATCTCCAAGCTATGTGTTCCGTCTGATGAAAACTCCTTTTTCGTTCCGTACTTATCCTCTGTATAGACAATCAACCCCTTTGGAAGCATATCATCTGCTATCTTTACAACCGTATCCAGATTTCCTCCTGGATTATCTCTCAGGTCAAGTACGAGAGCAGTCATTCCTGCATTCTGAAGCTCCTGCAGTGCCTTTTCAAACTGCTCCAAAGTAATATCATCAAATTCCAGAATTGAAATATACCCAATTCCGTCTTTCATCATCTCATAGGATACCGTGGGCGTTTCGATCTCACGCCGTTCCAGTTCAAATACAATCGGTTCCTTCTCACCCTCACGCTTGATAGTGACTGTTACTTTTGTTCCCTCTGGTCCACGTACGCGCGCAGCAATAGTGGTTACATCCTCTGCTGTCACATCGACATCATCCACTTTGACAAAAACATCTCCTGCGAGAAGACCCGCCTCCTCTGCTGGTGAATTTGGAATCGGTTTCATCACTAAAACGCCATAATCTTTCTGCTGCAGAAATGCTCCAATTCCATAGTAGATACCCGAAGAACTCTCCAGCAACTCATTATATTCTTCTTTTGTGTAATATACGGAATACGGATCCCCAAGACCCTCTACAAATCCTTTATAGATTCCATCCACCAGCTTGTTCTGGTTGATTTCGTCCTTATAATATACATCTATTGTCCGCTGGATTATCTCCAGCTTTTCATCTACCACAGTCCAATCAATTCCATCCTCGCTAATTGCTGTGCTGCTCTTCTCAGTTCGGGGAGATACGACCGTGACGATACACCATCCCATTACCGAAAGGGATACTCCTGTCACAAGACCGATCATCAATCCAATCAGGAGATTCTTATTATTTTTCATATAGTTCACTGCCCTCTATCGATTATATTGTTGTGTTTTATTGTATATAATTCCATGGTGAGACATAGCTTCCGTTTAAACGCACACCAAAATGCAGGTGTGGACCAGTACTTCTGCCAGTTGATCCAACCTTCGCTATTTCCTCACCCCTGGCCACCATCGTTCCCTTAGATACAAGCAGCGAAGAGGCATGCATATAGATTGTATATAGTCCGTCACCATGATCTATCATGATATAATTTCCCATAGTTGATGAATATGCCGCTGCTACTACCTCACCATCATACGCTGCAAGGATTCTTGATCCGCTGGCAGATGCAAGATCAATTCCGTTATGAAACTGCTCCACACCCAACGTCGGATGCATACGCATGCCATAGTCATCGGAGATTCTTTTATAATCAGGGGCAGGCCATTTGAACTGCCCTCCGTCATAGGAAATAGCCGATTTATTTTCTGCAAGCAGTCTCTTTTTTTCGGCAGCAATCGTTGCCTCTAATTCCTTAATCATAGCATTCTGGGCAGCAATTTCCGCCTCGTATGCCTTGACCGCCTGTTCTTTGTTTGTTATATCCGACTCATAATAAACGATTTCTTCTTCTTTTGCATGAATCAGTGTGGAAACTGCCTCCTGCTCTTCCGCAATACTCGCTTTTACCTGTTCCAGTGCCTGCTGTTCCAGCTCCAGCTGTGCTTCCTGTTCCGCAATGCTTTCCTTTGTTGCAATATATTCATCTAGTTTTGTTCTGTCATACTCAGATATTTTATTAATAAATTCCGCTTTATTTAAAAATTCCGTAAATGATTCTGCCGATAAAATCATTTCTAAATAAGAAGCGCTGCCTTTTTCATACATGAATTTAATACGCTTCTTCATAGCAGCATACTGCTCTTCTTCCTGCTGCTTTGCCGCATCCAATTCTTCCTTTTTAGTCTTAATCTCTACTTCTTTTTCATCCAGAAGAGCATTTAATTCATCAATTCTTGACGCTAGCTCTGCAAGATTTGCGTCCAATCGTGTCACATAATCTTCCAGATTGCCTTTGGCACTTTCCAAACTCTTTAGCAGGTCCTTGATCCCACTTAGACCGCTCTGTAGGTTTTTCTTGTCCTGATTAGCCTGATCGACCGCCTTTTGACTTTCTTCTATTACTTCATTTGTCAGGGATGCACGCACAACTAGCGGCATCTCTGCCGCTATTAAAAAAGTCATAATGAAAGTAACGATCAAATAAGACCGATTCCGTTTTTTCATTCTGTTCAGACCCCTTACGTCTCCCTGTTACTTAAACTGTTATACCTTTAAATGTTTTCTAACTGTTGAAAAGCTTCCAAAGAACCCTATTCCTACCCCCATAGCAATAGAGATGGGTATTAATGTATAAAATACCTCTTCAACTGATAAAAACTTCAAAATATCTGATAATGAAGAAAACTTCTCTGCTGCATAAGCGATCACATGATTATAAATATAATAAACAGCAACTAATGGCAATGCTGACCCAATCATACCAATCATGATGCCTTCTATTACAAAAGGTGACCTGACAACAAAATCAGTCGCACCAATCAGCTTCATGATTGAGATTTCTTCTTTTCTGACAGAAATACCAATGGTAACCGTATTGCTGATTAGGAATATAGAAACAGCAAGCAGAATAAAAATAATACCTGCCGATACATAACCGATCAGTACATTGACATTAGAAAGTGTATCCGCCGTGATGTCAGATCTGTTCACCTTGCTGACTCCTTCCAGCGATTCCAGGTATGTGACCAGAGCAGGCTGCTTCGATACATCCTTCATATAAATTTCATAATTCGATGATCCTGCAAGTGGATTGTCATTTTCAAATCCATCTGCGTACTCTCCAAGATAATCCACCTTAAAAGACTCCCATGCAGCATCTTCAGATATATAATTGATCTTTGCCACTTCATCTCTTGCTTCGATTTCATTTCCGATTTCCTGTATTTTCTCATCAGAAATATCTTCGTCAAAAAAAACTGTGATAGCGACTCCTGACTGTGCCTCCCTTACAATATTCTGGAAATTCAGCAACACAGAATAAAACAGACCGAACAAGAATACGCAGGAGCCAATCGTTGCTATGGAAGCAAGTGTAAATGTCTTATTTCTGAATATATTCTTAAAACCCTGTTTAAAGGTATAAGCCAGCGTACTAATCCTCATCTATATACTCACCCTTCTCTTCATCGCTTACGATAATTCCTTTCTTTACCGTAATGACTCTTTTGCGCATCGCATTCACAATTTCCCTGTTATGTGTCACAACCAGTACGGTGGTACCGCGTTTGTTGATTTCTTCGAGAAGTTTCATAATCTCCCATGAATTTCTAGGATCCAGATTACCAGTCGGCTCATCTGCAAGCAAAATAGGCGGATTGTTGACGAGTGCTCTTGCCAGAGCAACTCTCTGTTGTTCTCCTCCTGATAACTGCTTCGGCTTTGCCTTATACTTTTCTGCCAAACCTACAAGTGAAAGCATGGCAGGTACGTTTTTTCGAATCTGTCGGGTCGGTGTCTCAACAACCCTCTGCGCAAATGCCACATTTTCATAAACGTTTCGATCTTTCAGCAACCGGAAGTCCTGAAATACAACCCCTATATTTCTTCGGAATCTGGGAATTTTTCTTCTCTTGATTTTATTCAGTTCATACTTATTGACTACGATACTTCCCTCAGTCGGGGGTAATTCTCGCAACAACAGTTTGATTAGTGTCGATTTGCCAGAACCGCTATCACCCACGATAAACACAAATTCCCCTTTTTTAATGTGCAGACTGACATTGTTCAGTGCTGGTGTACCAGTAGAATAAGACTTGCTTACGCCCTCCATCTTAATCATAATAATCTCTCCTCTTTTTGTAACAAAGCTCTCGAAGAACTTTTCCCTTTGTGCATTGATTGAATCAATACTCAAAGTTCTCCATATATTTCATATACTTCACTACCATCAATGCAATCTTGAAAGTAATTGCATCTTCAAATATTCTCAAATCCAAACCTGTGCTCTTCTGTAATTTATCAAGACGGTATACCAAGGTATTTCTATGTATATACAGTTGACGGCTGGTCTCAGAAACATTCAGACTGTTTTCAAAGAATTTGTTGATCGTTGTCAGTGTTTCCTCATCAAATTCATCTGGTGATCTTCCATCAAAAATCTCCTTGATGAACATCTTGCAAAGAGGGATTGGCAGCTGATAGATCAATCGACCGATTCCGAGTTCACTGTATGCAATCACATCTCTTTCGTTAAAGAAAATCTTGCCTACATCAAGTGCCATCTTTGCTTCCTTATATGAACGACTGACTTCCCGGATTTCATTTACAAGCGTACCATAAGCAACATGTATGCTTTCTTTTGTAGATGTTTCAAACAATTCCATGATCAGCTTGGCTGTTTTTTCTACCTCTTCATAAGATTCCTGTTCCGCCAGTTCTTTTACAACAATGATATTTTTCTCATCTACTGCCGTTATGAAGTCTTTGGTGCGCGTACTAAAAAGGCTGCGGACGCTCTCCAGAGAATTGGTGTCCTTTTCTCCCAAAGTCTCCACTATCATAACAACACGCTTTACTTCTGTCTCAATGTGCAGCTTTTTGGAACGATTATAAATATCAACCAACAGCAGATTGTCCAATAACAGATTTTTTACGAAATTATCTTTATCAAACCTCTCTTTATATGCTACCAGAAGATTCTGTATCTGAAAAGCAGCAATTTTACCCACCATATAAGAATCGTCGCTGCCTCCCTGGGCAATCAGAACATACTCCAACTGTTGTTCATCATACACCTTGAAAAGCTGAAAGCCCTGTATTTCCTGACTGTCTGCTGCTGACGATGCAAAATTCACTGCCATATTCTCAAAATCGACGGCTGCGGAAATGGTCGTTGCTAGAACCTTACCGTCTGTATCTACGATACTCAGCTCTATTCTTGTAATCGTCTTCAAACCTTCTATTGTATTTTGAAGGATTTGATTTGATATCATAATTCCCACTCCTTTTCTTTCTGACACAACCTGTAAGCAATTTTCACAAAACAAATCCTGTCCATTTTTTCACAAAGCAACATCTATCTCATATTTTAATACAAACCCACAAAAAAGGGAAGAGAAAATATGTGATATTTATGCACTTTCCATGATGATGGCCTCACCAAGTTCCTTTTTTGCATCCGTCACAATGACGAAAGCATGACGATTTTGCAGCAGGTTTTTAAACCACAAAGGAACGTCCCTGCCTGCATAGACTTCGGACATTCCTTGTATGATTTGAAAACATTATAAGTCTTCCTTACCCTGACCACTTTCATATTTAGAAACCATTCTTCTAAATATCGTATTCTCGATTAATTTGCTTAACTTTTCAAACTTTAATCCCTTCGTATTTTCTTTTGCTGTAAATGTATCCTTCAGTGCTACCCATATCTTTGCATTAATCTTATTCTTATTTTCGAATACAAACTGTTCCTGTTTCAGCGAAGCTAGTCTAGAAAGAACAATATCAGGCGCTGCTCCGTTGATATCATTAATCACGGAATCATCATCTCCTGACAGGCTTTCAAAGACATATGTTCCTACTACTTGTATTCCTGAAGCATATTTTTCAATGTACTCTAGAGATGCATCCAAAACGCTCTGTGTCTCAGTTAATATGAACATTGTACGCTTTTCGTTGGACAGTCTCTTTATAAACTCACGGTAAAAAACACCATTTTCGACCTCTTTTAATCGGCTGCGGTTCGTGATACCAGCAGCATTGAGTATCTCAACACTGACTGGAATCGTCAGATCCATTGTTTCAAGCCAGAGCTTTAGGTTCTCGTTTTCTCTTGTATTTAGTAATGTATCCGTCGATAAAAAACAGATGGTGTCCAGTTTTGCATTATTCAGATACTGTCCGACCAGCCTCAATGACTCTTTCGCAGAATAATCTCTGAGCGTCATCCCCAATAACTCCAACTTTCTCATACTATATCCACCTTCTTCTTATTGCCCCCTATATCCACAATAGTATAGCAAAAATAGACTTTCATTTCAACAGTAACTATGCTACTATATTTAGGCAAGGAGCTATGATTGGTATGAATGAACAAAAAAAATCTTCTTTAATCGCATATACGCTCGTTTTTATTGGTACAATTGTCTATATTTCGTTGATTTTTAATCAAAATGTATGGTTAGATGAGGCCTTTACAGCAAGTCTGATCCGAACGGATTTTGTAGGGGTTCTATCACGCTCAGCACAGGATACACTGCCTCCGTTTTATAATATTCTGCTCAAACTAATGACTGATTGGTGGGGATATCATATACAGGTCATGAAGATCACCTCCATCATTCCCATGGTACTGACAATGTTGCTTGGAGCATCTACCTTCCGCCGCAGATTTGGCAATATTGCCTCTTACTTTTTTATCATCTGTATGTTTTCAATGCCGTATCTCCTATTTTATGGGGTTGAAATCCGTATGTACAGCTGGGGATTCTTTTTTGCGACTGGCAGTGTGATTTATGCGTATGAAGTGATTCAGGAAAGCTGCTTTAAAAACTGGTGCATATTCACATTACTGAGTGTCGGAGCAGGCTATACACATCATTTTGCATTTGTAACAGTGGGATTTGTCTATTTGTTCCTGCTGCTGTATTATATCATTTTGCAATACAAATTTCTTCGCAGATGGTTCATCTGTCTAGGTGTCACTATGCTGCTGTATATTCCGTGTCTGATCACTACGATTCGTCAGTTCATGAGCGTCAGTGGCTATTTTTCTATGCCGGAAATCACATTCTCTGTGTTCATCAAGTATATGCGTTATCCGTTTACGGTAGGCAATCCTTTTGTATCCATATCACTCGCTGTATTGATTGTACTGCTGCTGCTTAGGTTCCTGCTGAACAAAGATCGTACTGTCAAGGACTGGTTTGCTGTCTGTTGTTTTTCCATCTACTATGGGGTCTTAGTTTTTGGAACCATCATATCCAAGATTATGACCGCCAATATCTTTGTGGATCGTTATCTGTTTTTTGCCTTTGGTGCGATTTGGCTCTTTTTCTCCATCTCAGTCTCTTCACTGCATAAGAATTATCGGATTGCTATATTAGCGTTCCTCATACTTGTGAGCACAATCGGATATGTAAAGGAATATCAAATAGAGTATGCTGACGGTCTTGACACACTTCGGGTCGTATGCGATGCCAGCTTTGAAAGCGGTGATGGCACTATATCCTTTGAAGAAGCTGATGCGATAGCTGAATGTTTAGGGTTTTATTACCCAGAACTCATTCATTATTCTGTTGAGGATCTCACGCAGATACAGGGAAATATCTGGTGCATCGTAACCGAAGATTACTCCTCCGATTTCAATGATTTTATACAAAAAAATCCGTATACTGCCGAATTCCTTGGCGATTTCAGATTTGACAGGTACAGCTTTAAGTTATATCAATTAGTTTCCAAACAATAGAAATCATGATATGGTATTAACCAATCAGCATATTATGCCGATATAAAAATATAGGGAAAATGCGACCGTTCCTATGATGAACGGACGCCGAAAGGAGGCTGGTGCTATGGATATACCTGCATTATCAATGTATATGGCACAGTCACAGACTCTGAGCAGTGTGGGCATTGCAGTCCTTGACCAAAACCTGGAACAGGTGCAAGGAATGGGAGATGACATGACCAAAATGCTGGAACAGTCTGTGAACCCTAATCTCGGAGGTAGTATCGATATCTCCCTATAATGCCATAAGGGGCATGGCCCCTGCACATATATAAAGGAATGCTTCGGCATTCCTTTTTTCTGATAATGATTGACTTTTCGCCTTATAATTTTTATACTATATTTACCTGTTAATTATGTGTTAAGCTTTGATTCGAACCTCTATTAAATGGAAAGGAACGTGGGTGACTTCATGAGAAGAGTACGAACCGTAGATCTGTTACCTGGCATGCAGACTGCAGAAGATGTATATTCATATAATAACCAGATGATCCTTCCCATAGGTACGGTTTTGACCGATAAAATAATTACCAGGCTGGAATTCTATTCCATTCTTGCAATTAAAATTCGAGATAAAACAAATGAGCCAGAAGAAGATGAGGAATATAATCTGCCTCTGGATACCTCCTACTCAGAGAAGGTACGTGCAAGCAAGCAGTTCAAGCATTTTGAGCAAACCTTTTTAGAAACGACAGACAGCTTCAAAGGTACAATTCATCAGATTGTCGAAAAAAATACTCCTATCGATACAGAGACCTTGTTCAATAATGTTATCTGTCTGATTGATCAGGACATAAACAGTGTCTCTGTATTCGATATGCTTCATAACATGCGCCAATATGATGATTTTACATATATGCATAGCATTAACGTCTCCTTAATCTGTAACATATTTGGCACTTGGCTAGGGCTGGCTGCTGAGGATGTAAAGACCCTGACGCTCTGCGGACTGCTGCATGATATCGGTAAACTGATGATTCCAGATAATATCATCAGAAAGCCCGACAGACTCTCTCCTGCTGAATATAATGTTATTAAAACGCACACCCTGCTGGGATATAATATACTAATGGAACATAATATCAGTGATGCAATCAAAGAGTCTGCTCTGATGCATCATGAACGTTGTGATGGTTCTGGTTATCCTCTCGGCATTGGAGAAAACAGAATCCATCCATACGCCAAGATCGTAGCAATCGCAGATGTATATGATGCCATGACGGCCGCCAGAGTATACAGAGGTCCACTGTGTCCGTTCAAGGTCATCAGCGTATTTGAATCAGAGGGACTGCAAAAATATGACAGTCACTATATTCTAACCTTCCTTGAGCATATCGCAACGACCTATATGAATAACCGTGTCAGACTCAGTAACAGGAAGGAAGGCGATGTTGTTTTCATGAATCAAAATGCATTATCCAAGCCAATGATCCAGTGTGGCAACGAATTTATTGATTTATCAAAGGAAACTGATATTTATATCGAAACATTTGTATGAATTTTCAGATCATAGTCATCAAAAAAACAGGCATCAGCCTGTTTTTAATTTAAATTTTTGTATTTCCTTTTCAGAAGTCACTTTTTCTATCTGTGCTCCGAGATTTTGGAGCTTGATATGGAACTCTTCATATCCCCTCTCGATATACATGATATCATCGATCTCCGTAATTCCGTCTGCTGCAAGCCCTGCTAACACCAGTGCCGCTCCTGCTCTCAAATCAGGTGCACTAATTTTGGCTCCTGTATATTTACTGACACCTTCTATGATTGCTGTATTTCCTTCAACTTTAATATT
This sequence comes from uncultured Lachnospiraceae bacterium, assembly GCA_964483545.1. GTDB lineage: Bacteria > Bacillota > Clostridia > Lachnospirales > Lachnospiraceae > JAAYYM01. The sequence goes on along the minus strand of CAZACC010000010.1, from coordinate 15,245 downwards.
GGCTCCCATACAGGACAACTCATCCACATACTTGAAACGATTCTCAAAGATGCTCTCCGTTACGATACTCGTTCCCTCAGACAGCGCCAGTGCAACACCAATCTGTGGCTGCATGTCAGTTGGAAATCCAGGATATGGCAAAGTCTTGACCTGCGTATGACGGGGCCGTTTAGAACATACTACTCTAACAGCATCATCAAATTCCTCTACTTCACACCCGATCTCAATCAACTTTGCAGTGATGGACTCAAGATGCTTCGGAATTATATTTTTAATCATGATATCGCCCTTGGTCACTGCTGCCGCAAACATAAATGTACCAGCTTCTATCTGATCAGGAATCACCGAATAGGTGGTCTTATGAAGCTTCTCAACTCCCTTGATCCTGATAACATCTGTACCTGCCCCCTTGATATTGGCTCCCATACTATTCAGGAAGTTCGCAACATCTACTACATGAGGTTCTTTGGCGGCATTCTCTAGGATTGTCTTGCCATCCGCCAATGCTGCAGCCATCATAATGTTAATGGTTGCTCCGACAGTCACAACATCTAGGTAAATATGAGATCCTGTCAGCCGTTCCGCCTCTGTCTGTATCATACCACGCGCAATCTTGACCTCCGCACCCAATGCCCTGAAGCCTTTGATATGCTGATCAATTGGACGGCTTCCTATATTGCATCCACCTGGAAGTGCCACCTCTGCTCTTTTATATTTACCAAGCAACGCTCCAAGTAAATAATAGGAAGCTCTGATTTTCTTGATATAATCCTTGTCAATCGTCAAATCATGGATCATGGATCCGTTGATCTTTACTGTATGCTTGTCTAAGCGTTCGATAATAACTCCGATTGCTTCCATAGCCTGCAGTAAAACGCTGACATCTCTGACATTTGGTAAATTTTCTATAATAACGCTTTCGTCCGTCATAATGGATGCAGCCAAAATTGCTAGTGCAGCATTTTTTGCTCCACCAATCTCGACTTCTCCAACCAACGGATTACCGCCTCTGATCATGTACTGCTCCAACATATACACCTCTGCTCATGACATATTTATCCATAAATAGATCATTTTCTAAGATAAAACAGCATTTACATTATATCACGATTACTCTTTGTGTCAACATCAATTTAGATAGTTCAACGGGTTCACCTGTGTTCCATTAACCAATATCTCAAAGTGGATATGCGGTCCTGAACTACGTCCTGTATTACCGCTGAGGGCAATCTTTTCACCTTGTTTTACCGTTTGTCCAGCCTTGACAAGTATCTTGCTCAGATGACCATATCGGGTCTGTCTGCCGTCAGGATGATTGATATAGATTACATATCCATATCCGCTTCCCCATCCCGCTTTCGATACAGTACCGCCTGAGGATGCTGCTACAGCTGTACCGATTGGAGTTGCCCAGTCTACGCCTTTGTGATAGGTCGAGGCTCCCTTAACTGGAGCACCGCGCCTGCCAAAGCCCGATGACATACGTCCACCCGAAATAGGCTTCAGATAAACAGGTGGTGTCTTGGTTCCACGTTCTACAATCTTTGGCACTGCTGCCATGACGATATCTTCATATACAAGTGTCCGGCCTGCTTCCTCTGCATTACGATAAGTAATATCCGCTACAACTTTTCTAAATCCGCTCACGGGATCTTGCAGTGTCTTCATGTCTGTCGTATACCATTCATCATTATCGACATACTGCACATCTGCATCATATACCTCTTCATAATATACCTCTTCTGTCCTGACCACAGACAATTCAGGTTCTGGAATGGTTACTACGATTTCATCTCCGACACGGATTACAGAATTCTCACTTTGAATATTACTATTCATGGCAATGATCTTGTCCATTGTTGTCTCATTCTTTTCTGCGATCACCGATAAGCTGTCTCCAGCAACCACTTCATATATGACACTCTTTTCTTGATCCTTGGTAACGCCCTCGATTGCCTGATCCAATGTGCTAATCTGATCCTCATCTACATATGCCTGTACCACCTCTACATATTCACCAAAATCTAGCGAAATCAGACCCAGATTGAATTCATCGCTCTCACTCTTCATCGCTTCATCAACCATATCATTAACAGCCTTGATAGCCCCAGCTTCTGGAAAAACTGCCTGTTCTTTTGTCTGCAGATCCTCCTTTGCTGTTACCTTAGTCGTTAATACATTTAATTCTCGTGTCGGATCGAGCACCAATTCTACCTGAATCAGATTGTCTGCATCATACTGTTCCTTTGCCCTCTGCAACAGCTGCATAACCTCATCTGAAGTTTCCAGATTCACTGTATACTCATTGATCTTAACTGTATAAACGCGTTTTTTTGTCTTTTGAACTGCCTCTGTAAGTACTTTATATATATTATCTACAATCACATCTCTATTATCTGCCTGACCAATTACAACTTCTTCTCCGTTTAATACAACGTCATAATTCATCAGTACAAGCTCTGTACTTTCTCCTGCGATTTTTTTCCTGGCCTCAATCATCAATCCCTCAACATCCTGCCGATCATCGATGATTCCCACAGCCGTTCCATTGACATACATTTTAAACAGATTTGCCCCTGATTTACTGTAGCGTTCAATTGCGGGCACAAAAATGAGAACGGCGATCATGGTTATGAACATCGTCGCTATGTTGGCCATCTTTATCTTTTTATTATATTTTGTAAGTCTGCCCATGTTGTCCGACTCTCACAATATTTCACTTTTTCTTTCTTACACTATATCCAAAGTTCCCCATCAGACTGCCCAAGCCGAAATATTCACCATGTGAATACACAATCGGTTTCGCATCTGACAAGCTGAATTTTCCGTTAGAATCCATAAACGCTTCATCAACATGGATCGTAAGAACCTCTGCCAAAAACAGATCATGGCTGCCAAGCCTCTTTATCTCTGTTACCCTGCACTCAATATTCACAGGACTTTCTGCAATCAACGGAGCCCTAACCTTGGTTCCCTTCACTGCTGTCAGCTGCATTTCCGTGAATTTGTCCACATCCCGTCCAGATCTGACTCCACAATAGTCCGTTGCATAAGTCAACTGCTCCGTTGTCAGGTTGATCACAAATTCTCCTGTTTGTTTGATGATATCATAGGAATATCTCTCAGGTCTAACCGAAATCGACACCATAGCAGGATTTGTGCATATAGTGCCTGTCCATGCAACAGTCATGATATTATAGTGATTATTCTCGTCAGCTGTGCTTACCATAACGACAGGAAGTGGGTAAAGCATGTTGCCTGGTTTCCACTCAGTTTTTCCCATATCAGATCACTCCTAGTAAATGTACAACCAGAATACCGATAGTTGCTACATTTAGGATTAATGATGCAAGCAACATTCCTTTAACAGGACCGACCGAATTTCTAGTCTGCTCCATTTGCAGCTCGGCCTGCTCCATAACAGATGCCTGTACATTCCTGTAGCATTTCACATTTTCTTTGTGTACATGTTCCTCTAGGTCCTGCAGCTGGTCTGCAGAAATAGATGCGACTGACTGTGGTTCCTGTTCAAAGGACTGTTCTGTCTGCAGCTGCTGTACTGCATCTACAATATTATTTAGAACTGCATCCAGATTCTGAACAACTGTTCCCATCGTCTGAACAGACTTCAATATCTCCTGTGTGGACATTCCTGTATTTTGTATTGCTCTTTGGATTTCCTGCTTAGACTGTTCGTGCTCTTGACTCTCCTGATCGAACATTGCTGCAATACACTCAATTTGTTTGCTGTCATTCTCATGCATCACATTAATCAGCTGTTCAACTTTATTATCTCCGTTTTCTCTTCTGCGTGGCTCTGTATGAGAAATATACTGCTGTCCGGAACCTGTACTTAGCTTACTATACAGCCTGTCCATAAAATTCTCCATATTATCCTCCATTTTCTGATTCTCTCTTCAATAGAACGCTTACTTTACCCATTTTACCATCATTTTAAATAGATGACAAGAGTTGTGCATTTTGTATAATTTTTTTATTTTTTATCTTTTCAAACTTGTAAAATTTACTAATTTTTAATACTGTATTCACATTTTGTTCATATATAGTTGTTATAGTATATACAGTGTTAAAAAACTCTTTCCTGTAATGTTTACATTACACATAGAAAATTTTTTCATAATTGCCCAAGTGATTCTCATCCACTTGGGCACTCCTCATTTTCATGACTTTTTCAAAAATAAGGTGAATTGATGAACATAAAAGTGACAGGCCGTTGGGTCTGTCACTTTTTCTCTATATCGTCTGACTATTTTCTATTTCTGTTGCGACTGTCTGCTGGATTTCTTCATTCAGAGACAGCATTTTTGCATCCAGTTCGGAGACCATCATCGCACACTCGTATAGCTCTGTTACAATATGTTCAGGTGCATTTCTTTCAAACTTGTAGTTCATCTTGTGCTCTAAGCTTGCCCAGAAGTCCATGGCTACTGTTCTGATCTGAATCTCTGCCTTTGTATCCACCACACTGTCAGATAAATAAATCGGTACAGATATGAGCATATGATAGCTCTTGTACCCGCTCTCTTTGGGTGCCTTGATATAATCCTTGATCGATATTACCTTAATATCGCTTTGATTGCGCAGCATCTCGGCGATTCTGTAAATATCAGAAGTAAAAGAACATATGATACGAATTCCTGCTATATCATTCACATACTTGACCATATTGTCTAGTGTCGACTCATATCCACGCTTCTTAAGCTTTCTGACGATGCTTTCTGGTGTCTTGATTCTTGACTTGATATGCTCTATCGGATTGTACTGATGTATATGCTGAAACTCATCGTTCAGGATCTCAAGTTTCGTTCCGACTTCCTTCAGTGCCGAATTGTACAGCAATAAGGTTGTTGCCCAACTGTCCACTTCTTCATAGTCTTTTGCATTGTATTCCAATTGCTCACATCCCCATCATTGATTTCAGTAACTGCATATATTATACCATACCCTTCTATTAAATGCATGACTTTCATGAAATATTCATGCAAATTTTATCAATCCTCTGTCTTTACTTTCCTATCCGAATCCATTATACTGAAATCACTGTTTTGATACAAGAGGGAGTGATTATGTTTCGTTTATGGGCAAAGGAGTTCAAAGATAACCATATGCTGCAGGATATTGTCATCACAGCTGCAAATCCCGACACACGTACACATAAAATTATGAATGCATTAGATGATGTATGCCATTCCTTTAATCTCGGGCGACCCATCTGGCTGGATAGCAATGTCAATGACTTTCAGCAGTATGCAAAGACACGGTTTTATCAGGATCATTTTATAGATTCCATCGATTTTGATTATCTGGAAATACATGTGATAGAAGAAGACTAGCATGTGAAATAAAGACAGATTAGAACGAAATAAACGTCTAATCTGTCTTTTTTACTATCGGGCAAGATCCAGATGCTGTACTGTTCCTGCATTTCCATTCTCGTACAAAAAAATACCAGTCTTTCTGATGGCTGCATTTGTACTATTATCCCAGAGAGAATTCAACGAATAATCTGTATCGACATTTCCAAGATAGATTGCACCCACGCCCTTCTCGCCAAGACCATATAGTGAATCCTTGCCGTTAGCCTCTTTTGACCAGATCAGGAGCTTGCTCCAGATTTCATCTGCTTCATCGATCCATCCATTCTGATCAGTATCATATGCTGCTAGATCTGAAAAACCATCCCCTGACTTTGTTCCGAACAGTTCACTGCCATCATTGATAATACCATCCCCATTCAAATCAATCGCCAAAAATCCTGTTCCTTGAGTCAGCTGCGAGATGCGATCAAGAATACCGTCTGAATCAATGTCAAACATGAATTTCTGATCCGATACACTGGCCACATTACTATCGAGATTGATCACAAGTGGGTCTATAAACTGTGTCCCGAGCTCATAAGATTCCTCATAATAAGAGGTAAAGCTACGACTCATCTCAAAGCTCAACCCAAACTCAATTTCTCTCCCATCTGCCGTCACGACCGTTCCGTTTGTCTGAAATGATGTCTGTTCTGTCTCCGAATAATACTGCATACTGAAATACTGTCCGCCACTCATCTGTTGTGACTGCCACCAGTCACCCAGATTTGTCAGTATGTCCGTTCCTCCAGCACCTGTACCGTCCTTTGTATTTTCTTCTACTAGCTTTGCAGGATCTGTTGATTTCCTTCCAAATAAAATCTGAATTAAGTAATTGATGCATTGTGCCTTGATCTTCATCATCGCATCTCTCTCCAGTTTTTCATCAACTCCTCTGCTTGCCTTAACTTGAGAAAACCGTTCCATCAAATTTTTCATGGAATCCTGAAACAGGTTTGGCGTATTGCCTGTTGTTGTCTTCCCATCTTTTGTCTCGACACTGTCTGAGCCCATTGTTGTCTTTGTTAATTGGCCCGTTCCGTTCCATGTCGTCAGACTGCTTGCTTCCATGCTCATCGCAGAATATCTTCTGGCGGATTCCATTCCTATGGTATTGCTTCCAATTACCAATGAATTCCTCCTTCTGTCTCTGTTTCATCAAAGCCACCCCCGTCGAAGCAGTCTCTGTATAATGAATATCGACAAAAACCTCTAATTATTTAGAGGTTTTGACTAAATTGTGTTTACGGTTGTAATCCTTTATCAGTCCCTATAGTAATTAATCAGACAGCCCTTTAGGATGATCGTTCTTTCATCATCTGTCATTTCGCCCAGTCTCAATGTGAATTCTTTCATGTCTTTATTTACCACATAGGCTTTGATTTCAGTCTGCTTGTTCTCAACTGCTTTCTTAATATCTGGTATAAAAATATAGTCATGCTTTTCAAACGGCAGTTCCTTTACCCCTTCGATCAAGAACGGCAGCATGCCCCAGTTAATCAGATTGGAGCGATAACGTTTGGTCGCATACTCATTTGCTATGTTTGCCCAACCACCCAAAACTTTCTGACAGGAAGCAGCCTGTTCACGTGCAGATCCGTCTCCCGGCTTCACCGCAAAAATCGTACTTCCGATTCCAGTATTGTTATTATCAGCATCAGGATGGCTTTCCTTGATCTTTTCTAATACAGACCGAATCTCAGGAAATGCTTCTTTAGGATCTTCCCCTGCTGTTCTTGCTGTTTCTGCCTTTTGCACTTCCTTTGCCAGCCCTACATAAGCAGGATCCTTTCTGGAAAATGTAAACTCAGCCAGACCGAGCGGATTGGAACGGAAAGAGGATGTCTCTCCCGACGGAATCAGTTCATCCGTTGTCGTTACGGGATCATAAATCTGTGCAGCTACCTTCAGCACTAGATGATCAGTCAGGGCACTCATTGCTGGCCAATCCTTGATATTGGGACCGAATTTGACCTCTGTATCCGGATCTGCAACACCATGACTGTCAAATACTCTGTTCGCATAGATCGTCTGATCAAAGAAATACTTGTGTTTTCCCGTCAGCTTGTCTTTGTCAACATCTGTCGCCGCAGTCAGAAAGCCCTTATTAGCAGCTGTTGCTGCAATCGAGCGCGCATCCATCAGTGCAACAGAAGATATCTGACCATTCTGAAGCTTTGAACCTTCTCTGTTCGGGAAGTTCCTAGTTGAATGACGGATACTGAAAGCATTATTAGCAGGAGTATCACCTGCACCGAAGCAAGGACCGCAGAATGCTGTCTTTAAAATGGCACCAGTCTCAAGCAAGGTAGCAGCGGAACCATTTTTCAGAAGTTCCATATAAATTGGAGTAGATGCAGGATATACGCTCAGTGTGAATTCATCAGATCCCGTACTGGTACCCTTCAGGATATCTGCAGCAGCACAGATATTTTCAAAGCCTCCGCCTGCACAGCCTGCGATGATTCCCTGTTCTACATAAAATTTACCATTTCTTATCTTATCCTTAAGCGTATACTGTACCTGTCCATCCAGGCTGACCAAAGCTCTTTTTTCCACATCGTCCAAAATATCCAACAGGTTCTTATTGACTTCCTCTATTGTATAAGTATTGCTTGGATGGAATGGCATTGCGATCATAGGTCTAATCTGATCCAAATCCACCTCTACTACACCATCGTAATAGGCAACCTGACCTGGCTCCAGTTCTTTATAATCTTTCACACGTCCATGAGTCTCATAGAAGTCTTTGATCGTATCATCTGTCCTCCAGATAGAAGATAGACAGGTCGTCTCTGTTGTCATAACGTCTATACCGATTCTGAAATCAGCGCTTAGGCTTGCAACACCTGGTCCGACAAATTCCATAATCTTATTATTAACATATCCATTAGAAAAAACAGCGCCTATAATCGCAAGAGCCACGTCCTGAGGACCTACTCCTGGAATCGGACTTCCCTTCAGGTAAACACATACTACATCTGGCATATTAATATCGTATGTCTTAGATAGCAGCTGCTTTACAAGCTCAGGACCACCTTCGCCCATCGCCATAGTACCCAGTGCACCATAACGCGTATGTGAATCAGATCCGAGAATCATCTTGCCGCCGCCTGCAAGCATTTCTCTTGCAAACTGATGTATAACAGCCTGATGAGGCGGTACATAGATTCCGCCGTATTTTTTTGCACATGTCAGTCCAAACACGTGATCATCTTCATTGATGGTTCCGCCGACTGCGCAGAGTGAATTATGACAGTTGGTCAGTATATAGGGTACAGGAAATTTCTCAAGTCCTGATGCACGTGCTGTCTGGATAATTCCTACGAACGTAATATCGTGAGACGTCAGTTTGTCAAATTTAATCTTGAGTTTTTCCATATTGTCAGAAGTATTGTGTTCCTTCAAAATGCTATAAGCAATCGTTTCCTTGACAGCCTCTCCAGGAGATGTCTGTCTGCCGGTGGCCTCCGTCACTCTTGCCATAGCATCCTCATTGTCAGGAATGATCTGGGCTCCATCGATCAGGTAGGCACCGCTGTTGTATAGTTTAATCATTGTTGTCCTCCATTTCATGATTCTATGATTGATTGATCTTTTTTGTCCGTATTTCATTCTATATTACATTTAGGGGTTTTGCAAGAGGGGTTGGTGTTGTAAAATGAAGATATGCATCATATGGGAGGATATTGCGAAATGGAGTTTATTCGAGTAGTTGGGAATGATGGAAGGGTTTATTTTGGCGGAAATCAAGACTGGTTCCAGAGTAATACAAGGGCTCGTGGGGGATGTGGACCAGTTTCGGGAGCAAATATATTGTTGATGACGGCTTGGAAACAAGCGGATACCCAGAAGAAACTAGGTGTGCAAATTTCTGGAGATGGAGTGATTTCGCAGAATGATTATACTACATTTATGAACGCCGTATATGACACAATGGGCACATGGGAGATTCCTGTTTTAAAATGGGTTTATGATCGCTGCAGGAGAGATAACAAGTTTTTCCGCATAATATCGCCAAACAACGGACGCAGTTTTTACGGATATGTAAAGGGAGTGCTTCGCTTTGGAATACAGCATGATCTATATCTGAAAGCACATGCACTTTCTACTATATTCTGTGATTATGATACAGGATTGTCATTTATCCAAAAAGGACTGGAGGAGTGTAAAGCGGTCGGGCTGCTCACATCCTACAATAGACATGCACTAACTTTATTTCATGGGGAATACGACTGTCAGGATGCTCCTTATTATGCTAAAGGTGGAATGCAAAATCATTTTGTTACAATTACCAGTATTGATCTTTCAAATGGAAAAGTTCGACTAGCCGTTTCGACTTGGGGACGGATTGCTATGATCGACTATTCCGAGCTTGCCGCATCATGGCAGCATAAGAAAGCACTTGACAGTGCATTGATTTATTGGTCTCCTGCCACCTCTGCAGAAACCACAGAAAGTATAAAAGAAGCCGCACGAGTACTTCGCACGGCTGTTTGGAATTCTATATGGAAATCATCAGGTTCTGCTGAAAAGGTCTAATCCTTTTTTTATAGAACAACCCTGTCCAGATGCCAGATATCATCAACATACTCCTGTATGGTTCTGTCTGACGTGAATTTACCTGATCGTGCTACGTTGATCATGGCACTTCTCGCCCAGCCCTTTTCATCTCTGTATGCAGCCTCGACTCTCTTCTGGGCCTCTGCATAGGATTTGAAATCTTTCAGTATAAAATAAGTATCAGCCTTCGCTGTAGACTGCGTATTCAGCAACGAATTATACAAATCTCTGAACATCTCCGGATCATTGGGCATATAAAATCCATTAATCAGCTGCATCAATACCTTGCGGATGTCTGGATCATTATTAAAGATATCTGTCGGATGATAGCCTCCATTGTTTTCATAATTAATCACTTCATCAGAGGACAAACCGAAAATAAATGCATGTTCCTGTCCCACCTCTTCAACGATTTCAACATTAGCCCCATCCATTGTACCCAGTGTCAGAGCTCCGTTCAGCATAAATTTCATGTTGCCGGTTCCAGATGCCTCTTTGCTGGCTGTAGAAATCTGTTCGGATACATCTGACGCTGCAAAAATCAGCTCCGCATTAGATACCCTATAGTTTTCAATAAAGACAACCTTGATTTTTCCATTAATAGAAGTATCATTGTTGACCACATCTGCCACTGTATTGATCAGCTTGATTGTCAGCTTTGCAACCCTGTAGCCTGCTGCCGCCTTAGCACCAAAGATAAATGTTCGCGGATAAAAATCCATTTCCGGATTTTCTTTAATCTGATTATAAAGGTGCATAACATGAAGAATATTCATCAACTGACGCTTATATTCATGTAATCTCTTAACCTGTACATCAAATATTGAGCGTGGATCTACTTCTATTCCGTTATGTTCCAAAATATACTGAGCCAATTTAACCTTGTTTTGATACTTAATATTCATAAATTCTTGCTGAGCCTTTGGATCATCTGCAAAAACTTCCAGTTTTCTAATCTTTGGCAGATCTGTAATCCATTCGGAACCAACATGAGCCGTTACCCAGTCTGCAAGCAGTGGATTGCCGTGTAGTAAAAATCTTCTCTGGGTAATACCATTCGTTTTATTATTAAACTTCTCTGGCATCATCTCATAGAAATCCTTCAGTTCCTGATTCTTAAGTATCTCCGTATGCAGTCTGGCAACACCGTTCACTGAAAATCCTGATACAATTGCGAGATGCGCCATCTTGACCTGACCATCATAAACAATTGCCATCTTTCGGACTTTTTCCTGATTTCCAGGATATTTTGACTCCACCTGAATCAGAAATCTCCTGTTGATTTCCTCTATAATCTGATAAATTCTAGGCAACAATCTGGAGAACAGCTCAATAGGCCATTTCTCAAGAGCCTCAGACATGATTGTATGATTTGTATATGCGCATGTTCTAGCCGTGATCGCCCATGCCTCATCCCATTCCAGATCATAGTCATCCATCAGGATACGCATCAGCTCTGCAACCGCAACGGTCGGATGTGTGTCATTGAGCTGGAATGTAACTTTTTCACAGAACTTCTTAATATCATCATGATTACGCATATACTTCTCTACTGCTTCCTGTACACTCGCTGAAATAAAGAAATACTGCTGCTTTAATCTCAGTTCTTTTCCCGCATAATGATTATCATTTGGATAAAGAACCTCTACGATATTTTTTGCCAGATTTTCCTGCTCTACTGCCTTTTGATAATCTCCCTTATCAAAAGAATCCAATTGGAAGCACTCCACAGGCTGTGCATCCCAGATACGTAGCGTGTTTACGATACCATTTCCATAGCCTACGATCGGCAGATCATATGGAATTGCCTGTACAGACTGGTAATTCTCCTGTGTGAAATGATTACGGCCAAATTCATCGGTTTCTACACGGATATTTCCTCCAAATTTAATCACCTTGGCATATTCTGGACGTCTGAGTTCAAATGGATTGCCGTCCTTCAGCCAATTATCTGGAGCCTCTATTTGATATCCATCCTTGATTCTCTGCATAAACATTCCATATTTATAGCGGATACCACAGCCATATGCTGCATACCCGAGCGTAGCCAATGAATCAAGGAAGCATGCCGCCAGACGTCCAAGACCACCATTACCCAGTGCAGCATCTGGTTCCTGATCTTCTATTACATTTAGATCCAATCCAAGCTCATTCAGCGCTTCTCCCACTTCTTTATATGCCTTTAAATTGATTAGGTCGTTTCCTAAAGCTCTTCCCATTAGGAATTCCATGGATAGATAGTATACTGTTTTTAAATCTTGTTTTTCATACTCTTTCTGTGTCGTCAGCCAGCAATCAATAATCTGATCCTTAATTGCATATGCAACAGCCTGAAAAATCTGCTGCTCATCAGCTTCTTCTATTGTCTTCCGATACAATGTCCTAACATTATACAATACACTTCTTTTAAATAGTTCCTTGTCGAAACGGGGGGCTGGTGCAGACTTTTTTATCATATCGTTATCCTCCGATACTAATCATAACTTTAATTTACATCCTTCGCAATACTTCTTTTGTAAAAAATTTAATCTTCTTACAATTTTTTAACTCCAAGCACAACATTTGCTCCGTTGATGTTCCATTCCTTTACATATCCATCCGCCTGATCCATCGTAATCGATTCTGCAAGGACCTTTCCTTTTATGACAGTGCTGTTTTTCTGTATTAATTCGGCCAGTTTATCATTGCCATTCACATAAACATAAATGTGATCCATAACCTCGAAGCCTGCATCCTTACGCATTGTCTGAAGCTTGCTGATGACCTCTGCCACATTGCCTTCCTCGATTAGTTCTTCTGTCAGATTCGTATCCAACACAACGGTAACTGTCTGATCTGCCTCTGATACATAACCTTCCTTCTGTGTCATCTCAATCAGCAGATCTTCCTCTGTGAGTACAACTTCTGTTCCGTTCACATCAAATTTGAGTGCACCCTCCACCTTCAGTGTATCCATAGCCTCATTGCCATCTAAGGAAGCCAGTTCCTTCTGAATACCACCGAGCTGCTTGCCGTATTTCGGTCCGACAGTCTTAAGCTGTGGCTTGAAGGAATAGGATGTAAAGTCTCTGACATCATCTGTGAAAATCACCTTCTTAACGTTTAACTCTTCTGTTACAATCTGTATATAAAAATCAGATAATGTTTCTGGTGCCTTGATAAACATCTGTGCAATCGGCTGTCTGTTCCTGATATTTGCCGTATTTCTGCAGGCACGTCCCATAACAACCACTCTTAAGACCTCGTCCATATCATGTTCCAACTGACTGTCAATGAGCTTCTCATCTGCTGTCGGGAAATCACACAGATGCACACTCTCAGGAGCATTCTTGTCAATTTGGCACACAAGATTTCTGTAAATGTCCTCTGTCATGAATGGAATCATCGGGGCTGCTGCCTTGCTGACTGTTACAAGTGCTGTGTAGAGAGTCATATAGGCATTGATCTTATCCTGTTCCATACCCTTTGCCCAGAAGCGCTCACGGCTTCTGCGGACATACCAGTTACTCATATTATCCACAAAACCCTGCAATGCTCTTGCAGCCTCTGGAATTCTGTAATTTGCAAGATTTTCATCTACATCCTTCACGAGTGTATTCAGCTTGGATAATAACCACTTATCCATAACTGGAAGCTTATCGTAATCTAATGTATATTTTGTTGCATCAAAGTGATCAATATTCGCATAGAGCACGAAGAATGCATAGGTATTCCATAACGTACCCATGAATTTGCGTTGTCCTTCCACTACCGCTTTGCCATGGAAGCGGTTCGGCAGCCATGGTGCGGAATTGACATAGAAATACCATCGAATGGCATCTGCCCCGTAAGTGTTCAGTGCATCAAACGGATCTACTGCATTTCCCTTTGATTTGCTCATCTTCTGACCATTCTCATCCTGTACATGACCAAGAACGATAACATTTTCATACGCTGCTTTATTAAAGAGAAGCGTAGACTCTGCCAACAGAGAATAGAACCAGCCGCGTGTCTGGTCTACTGCTTCTGAAATGAACTGCGCTGGAAACTGCTGCTCAAACAGATCCTTGTTCTCAAACGGATAATGATGCTGTGCAAAAGGCATTGCTCCTGAATCGAACCAGCAGTCAATCACCTCAGGTACGCGATGCATCGGCTTACCGCATTTCGGGCAGGTAATCGTAAATTCATCGATATACGGTCTATGCAGTTCTACCGTCAGTGCGTCCTCACGGCCGCTTAACTCCTTTAATTCCTCGCGGGAACCAATAGAATGCAGATGACCACACTCACATTCCCATACATTTAACGGAGTGCCCCAGTAACGATTACGGGAAATACCCCAGTCTTGAATATTCTCCAGCCAATCACCAAAACGACCCTTGCCGATGGATTCTGGAATCCAGTTGATCGTATTATTATTTCTGATCAGATCATCCTTCACAGCTGTCATCTTGATGAACCATGATTCACGTGCATAGTAGATCAATGGTGTATCACATCTCCAGCAGTGTGGGTAGCTATGCTCAAACTTCGGTGCAGAAAATAACAGATTCTTCTCTGTCAGTGCTTTGAGTATAAGCGGATCTGCCTTCTTGCAGAAGATACCTGGCCAGTCGGTATCAGCAGTCATCTGACCCTTGCCATCCACAAGCTGTACAAACGGAAGGTCATAGTTGCGCCCAACGACAGCATCGTCTTCTCCAAATGCAGGCGCAGTATGAACGACACCAGTACCATCTTTCAATGTAACATAGGTATCACAGGTTACATAAAATGCCTTCTTATGCTGCTTTTCAGAAATGGGAACAGCAAAGTCAAACAGCGGAATGTATTCCTTATATTCCAAATCCTTACCGATATAAGTCTCTAGTACTTTATATGCCGGAGTTCCTTCCTCACGTTCCAAAGTGCCAAGCACCGTATCTAAGAGAGCTTCTGCCATATAATAGGTATATCCGTCTGCCGCCTTGACTTTTGCATAGGTTTCATTCGGATTCACACAAAGTGCCACATTAGATGGAAGAGTCCATGGGGTTGTTGTCCAGGCAAGAATATATGCATCCTCATCCTTTACCTTAAATCTAGCAATCGCAGAGCGTTCCTTAACATCCTTATAGCCCTGTGCAACCTCGTGTGAGGAAAGCGGCGTTCCGCAGCGAGGGCAATACGGTACGATCTTGAAACCTTTATAGAGAAGGCCTTTGTTCCAGATTTCCTTCAGTGCCCACCATTCAGATTCAATAAAGTCATCATGATAGGTCACATAAGGATCATCCATATCAGCCCAGAAACCGACTGTTGCAGAAAAATCCTCCCACATTC
>CAZACC010000009.1:0-37479 GCA_964483545.1 uncultured Lachnospiraceae bacterium | reverse complement strand
AGACTAGATGACTGTCTCTTGCTCCATATGCGCCCTCGGCAATGGAAGCAATAAACACATCATCATTTTCTTCAAAATGTGGATGAAAGACCAATAAGGACAACAGTAAAAACAGAACATTCTGCAGCATGGCCATCATAACCGGTCTATTAATCCACTCTTTGATTCTAACCCTATTCACCATAGAACCCCTCCTGTTACTGTGTCAGCAGTCCAATCGGCGCATACAAAATCGGAATGACATATATGATTAGTATGGCTGTTGCCCATGCAAATATAAAGATTACCCATACAACCTTTTGCACTAGATGGTTTGTTTCAAAGCCAATCAGTTTACCTGTTTTTTTCTTTCGAGTCAGCAGATAATTCGCTGCAAGTAAAGTCAGCAGACTAATCATGCTTCCCACCTTCATTCCCGTCGGAATAAAGTTCATGGTAATCTGATTATTTCCCTCCTGTAATGGAACAACTGTAAATATGCCATAGCCTTGGGATATTTCGGTATCCACAGCATTGACTTTTGCATGGAAGCCGCGGTCATATTTCACAGGAAGAAGCAGTACACTGTCTGCCGGAGCATTTTCTACCACCAACGACAGACTTGTATTTGACGTTTCTACCTTTGTATCGCTAGATGAATACTTGCTACAGAGATCCTCCAGCAAATCCAAATCCATGGCGCCGATGGAAAAGTATTCACCCTGTTCGGTTCTTTTTTCTTCATCAACTTCTGCAAACTCAAGATCAACGCTTACCCTTTCATTCTCAAATACGCCAAGACATACCAGATTATTATTAAAATATGCAGGGTACAATGCCTGTTTGGGACTGCCGATTGTAGGTACTGCAATCGGCTTACCGTTGACTGATATTACCATATTTCCTTCATCACTGTCACTGGTCGCTCCTGCAAAATACAATACCTGATGTCCCTTTACCTCAATCTGCTGATGCGCATCCGCTACTCCATCCCCAGAACATACTGTCTCAATCAATGGTCTGCCCGTCTCTGGCTGCATCAATGTATAGACTTCATTTTGTACTGCAAAGCGATCCTTTGACAAATCAAGAGTTCCGACATCGACCTTATTATTACTATATCCTGATATAGCAACTCCGAACGGAAGAGTATATTTGCAGCGATACAGAATGTACTCCTTTGATGCTGTTCCTTCTCCAACGGTCGTTCGGTCTATTTCCTCATACAGCTCCTTTGGCTGTTCATTCATGCTGATTACATTGCGAATACCAATTAACGCATCAGAAAATGCAGTTCCTCCGGCATCCAGCACCCGCATATATTGAATGGAATACCCCCAGTCCACCGCTCCTCTCTGGAAAGATGGTTCGATCATATGTGTCCAGTTGCTGAGAGAGGCGTGCTGCATAACGAAAGGATAGTTTGCATTTAGCTCTGTATCGGGATTCTTAATTCTAGCTACAGTTGACTCTTGAATCCCCAGTTCATTCCTCAGTTCTATGGATTCAGCAATATAGCTGCCACTCTGCTCCGCCTGCTCCGAATATCCTGTCGTATATGCCGGTTTTCCGAGCATCATATAAGCAAATATAAGAAGCTCAGCCAACAACAGACTCACGATTGCTGTATGTTGAAACATCCGCGTCCTGTCTGCTCCAGATCGAACAGCCGCATGATAACTCCACAACAATCCCGAATACAGTAAAAAGCTACTTCCACAGATTAAGGCGGTCAAATGAAATACGCTACGCAGTACCCAATCTGTGCGGCTCTGATATGCATAAATCACCAGTCCAGCAATGATTGCTGTAGATACGCTTCCCAATAGCAGTTTATATAGCAAGCTCTTTTCTTTTTCTGTACCACCGTCTGTTTCCTGACGTTTCGAATAATAGCAAGCTGCTGTCAAAACTACTAAACTCAAGATAAACCCGTTTCTGATCGGATACCCTACGTAAGAGCCAAAATGCCACATTAGATTGACACTTTCAAAGAGCAGTTCCAAGCACATCATGGTAATGATACATATGAAAAACAGATCTTTTCGGAAATATTCGCCCGAACGATACTCTTTCCACGTTTTGCTACTGCGAATTCCAACCACAATTCCTCTAAAAATAACTGCAAACGGCAGGGAAAGTCCTAGCAATGACCACCATCTCGTCGTATAAGCTCCTTTTACCTGTTTTAGAATCCCTAAATAGAAGTTTCCCTCCTTGTTGTTATTCTCAAACCGGGTCGACCCAAATGTCTGTATCAGCTGTGGTACTAATATAAATGCAGAAATCCCAAATGCAAGCAATGTACCGATTGCCAGTCGTAGCACTGCCGATTTCCGTTCTTCTTGATTCTCCTTAGCGATTGTAAAATAATAAATCCCGACTGATAAAACAATCAAAATCAGGATCATAAAGCTCTGATAGTAACTGCCTGCCAGGCAGATTGTCAGATATACTACATAGGATGTCATCCTACCTTCGCGACATAAACGCACAAGCGCACAGATTAACAGCGGAAAAATAACCGCCACATCTAGCCATTGGTTCGTAATATAGTACATCATTGCAAACCCACAGAGGCCATAGCATACCGAAAAGCAAAATTCCCATATATAATCAGCATGTATTGTCTTATGTAGAAAATGATACATCGTCAACGACATACATGCCATTTTAATCATGGTAAATACAGACAAAGCTGGCAAAATACCATCTCTTGGCACAAAATACAGCAGTAAATTAAATAAACTGATGCTGCTGCAGCCAGAGGTGTTCATCGTCATATTCGTGCCCAGTGCACTGTACCAGTCATAAAACAATGATTTTGTTCCATGAAGTGCATCATACACATGATAATAAAAGGCTGCAATCTGCTGCCCCATATCATAATAATCTATTGTATTGGTTCCGAAGGGAAAGATGTGCTTCAACCATAACGCCACACTCACGATTAACAACGTTACGAAAGGCGGAAGCATATATCTTAACGCTATGACCCTTTTGGTTTCCTTATCCAAATCAGTTCTCCTTCTCCTGTCTGCACAGTGACCTGCACCATGAAGCATCCATTGGCTCATTCGTATTGACAAGTATGCCATCTCCATCGTACATCGGGTGTGTCATAATCTCTATATGATAATTCTGACAGAAGCTGTCTGCATGAATACCCCTACTTTGTATATATGATCTGAAATCTGGCGCAGATCCAAAGTAATCCGCTATCTGCAGTCCAGTTCTTTTTAACTTAGAATGGTATATCTTTTTGTATACAACATTCAATAAGGAAGCCTTTGTAAAGAGATTCCTTCCAATTCGTATGGAAGTGATATCGTACTTCTTTAACAGCGGTTTCAGTGCCTTCAGCACTGGCAGATTTGTATGCACATGATGATGAGAATCCACATGCTTTAGCGTACACCCATATTCTAGATATTTCTTGATCTGTGCCTCTAGCTCCTCTGAAATCTGAGAAATCTGATCTGAAGACATCCACAATCTGTTTTTCAGACTGTGATGAAAGCCAGCGTGAAAGTTTCCCCGTTCATCACAAAAAACAGTATTCTGGCGAATTCTGTCCGTCAATGGGTATCCAGCTGTCAGATTTAGGTGGATGCCGACGCAGTCAGCAAAGCCCTGCTCCTTTGCCATCTGCATTGCCGCATCTGCATACGGCATATTAACCATCAATGTTGTCTGGTCAATATAACCAAGTCGAAAGCACTCTTCGATTGCCTGATTCACCTCTTTTGATATTCCAAAATCATCCGCATTTATTGTGATTGACATCGTCAGCCGCTCCTTCTTCTAGACTCTTTGCTGCAGACCTTTCCAAGCCCGCTACAACATCGATGATTCTGCAAGTCAGCGCATAAATTAAAAACGGAATCACTTGCAGCATGACACGGTTGCCAGAATCTCCGATTCCACGTCTCAATCCTCCGCCTCTCGCAAAGCTGACGGCTACTGTAAATAAGATATAACCAAGCAGAAAGAGGTTCTCATATCGGATATCATGCGTTTTCTGTTCATTGCATTGGCCATCATAGCCCGAGATTTTCGGGATTTTTTCTATAAGATATATTACGATATAGTATATAAGTATCAAATCTATTGTATATCCCCATCCTTCTCGATACACTACATTTTGCAAAAAAGCTTTTGCTACAACTAGATATTCTGATGAAGCAATAACAAAAAGACCACCATTGACCAGCAAAAGCCCTAGCAGAATCAGCCAACCCATATTTTTCTGCAGGCGAACCAAATGCTTTCCTCTGATTCCTCCAATATAATGCCCCAGCAGCACCATGACTGCAATAGCCACCACTGCTTTTTGCCAGGTCAAGAAGCTGTAGACTGGTGATACTTTTAAAAATACAAAATAACGAATATAGTAAAGACAAGGCATCACAGATGCTGGCAGCAGAAATCTGGTGAGCAGCTCGCGATTGCTGTATCCCAACGTAGAGATACATACAATCATAAAACACATCAGCATCCCACCCTCCATACGGAGCATGGATATCATCGCTGACAATAGCATAAACACAAGCATGGCATCATGATTTCTCTGTTCGCCCCTCTTTCTTTCCCTGTCAATTTTATAGGCAAGACCGAACAATATGAAAGAATAAGCCATCACGTATACATTCGCAAGAATCCATTTTGATAATACAACAAAAGGGGTCGCTGTAATCAAAAGCACTGTCATAACTGCTGTTATGATGATTGCCTGTTTTTCCTGCAGCTTCTCCCTACAGCGTTCATAGGAAAACATCGCAAATAATAGGATGAAATTGAGATTAAAAACCTGCTGTATGCCATAGAACTGGTCAAAACCCAGCATAGCCGGTATCGTTCCGATTAGTGATGCCATTGGACCAACATCAGATAGAAATACATCATGAGCACTCTGGTATGCGCCCTCCTTTACTAGTACCTCTGGATAATACATATAGTAATACATCGTATCATTTGATGTACTGATGCTTAAAATACCACTGACTGCTACTGCTGCAACAAGAGTCAGCAAAACCAAGGCAACAAGCAGTGTGATGACTGGTCTCTTGATTAATACTGGTCTCTCTCTGAAACGATAACGAAATCCTGCTGTTCCCACTGATACTGCCAGTATCAAAGCAATCATTGCCAGTTCAGAAAACAAACAAAACCGAATCCCCAGTGTCAACAGCAAAAACCCCGCAACACACCATAATGCCAGTCCAACGGGATATGCCAATGCAAGCAGCCACTGCGTCTTGATTTTTTCCCTAATACCATACAGAAAAAAAACACCAATCAGAAAAATAAGCAAAATTGCAAGTATCTGTCTGATTCCATACCCTGAGGTCAGATCTGATAACAATTGTGTCATCTGCTCCTTTGTCATCATCTGCTCACCTCCCTGTCATAGTGCTCTCTGCTCATGATATACAGATTATTCTCGGTGTCCCATAATGCAACAAGAGATGTGTCATCAGCCGAAATGTCATTTTCAAGATAAATATACATAGTCTCAGACTCTCCACGATATACATAATCATACCAGAAGTAGGATGCCTGCTCGATTTCGTCCTGATTGATTAAAAATGTATATCGAGCCATATCATTGCTATAGCCGATCCGTGTCATGCTGCTCTCATCTCGAAAGACAGAAAAATCAAAGCTTTCCTTGGTAGCAAGTGTTTCATCAACACTCACGCTCCCAGCAAATTCCTCAAAAAAACGCACATAGTCACGACCATAGTAATATTTGGGGTCATGTGCAACCGCATACTTGACCTGCGGATCACCCTCTTCATAATAGGTATATACAGGATGTTCATATGGATCCCCCAAATCATGAACCCGAATCTCCTTATCCTTTACCAACAGCTGCAAAAGAGCATCTGCATACTCTCCGTCTTCCATAAACTGCTCCACATATCTTGCCTGTGTATCCGGATGGTACAATGGATAAATCCCCGCCAGACTGCGCAAATTGTAAAGCAGGTTCACCCCAATCACTCCAAGCGCAAATAAACCGATCACATATTTCATGACAGATGGCCTCTTCTGATTGCATACGTAAATGAAACCACTCGATATGATCAGCACAGCTAACATAACTGCCGCAAACTTCAGTGATGCGAAATACAATATGGATATGAGTAGCAGCAAGCAAAAAGCAACAGGAATCACGTTTCTGATGCAATTGAATCGCTTTTTCTCACGCTTCACTTGATCTAGCACCTTCTGTGGCGGATAGACAAATTCAATGTCCTGATCTCCCATTCTAATATTCACCGCATGATTCTCAGGCATCCAGATTTCCTGCCGTCTGAACGCATATTGAAGCAGCGTCAATAGCAGCTGCCTGAAACCATGATGATTCATATTCGACATTAGCCGTACTGCATACTGGTTGCTTTTCTTTTTGTAGTAAGGGCGTAGTTCAATTCTCTGAAACCTGTCAAATCCTCTGAGATCCCATGGCAGAGATATGATCTGCCTGCCCGCCAGTATGCAGGCTCCGGCAATCTTCTCATTCAAAGGAGAAAATGTCTCTCCTACATCAAAAAATTCCTGCTCCTTCACAAACATCTGCAGCTTTGGCTCAACATCACCCATGTCTGGATCACAACAGTAGACCTGTTCGTCGATATAGAAGCTCCGCTCTCCAAACACAAAATCCTTCATGATGTAACTGTAGCCTTCCTCTGCACGGGCTTGTTTCCCGATTGTATTCATCAGTACCGCATGATTGGTTATGACGAATTTGCCCTGACTAACTGCCTTGACCAGATCTATTTCTGTATCACAAAAAAGCACTGGTGCTTCCGATGCAAGCATCTCCTGTGCCGTGTTGAATTCCTGATATTGAATACCATAATATTTTAGGAAATCACGTAAATAATGATGTTCCTTTTGTATGCCTACTTCTATTTCCATTGATGAACTCCAAGGTGACTGACAGACTCAGTTTCACTTTTCTCAATTATATAGTAATCCACTGCCTGTGTCAATTTGACGGCTGATTTAATCCTTGCGTTTTCAGACACTGTATTATACTATTATTTATGGAAATAGCAGTGATATTTGTCTGTGAACCAATAACCGTTATGAAGAAAGGACTTTTCTCTCCATGAAACCATCAACTCGTAAATTTCTCCCCTATATCATCATCCTGACCGCAGGCATTCTGTTACTGCTGAAGTGTTTTTACAGCTTTTGCTGGTCAGACGAAACGTTTTATTTTGCAACAGCGAATCGCTTCTATCAGGGTGACAGCATCTTTCAGCACGACTGGTTTCCTACCCAGCTGTCATCTATCATGCTGTTACCACTTTATTCTCTGTTTATGAAAATAGTTGGTTCTGCTGATGGTGTGATTCTATTTTTCCGCATCTGCTTTGTAATATTTGCAGTAATCTGCAGTCTTGTCATCTATCGGATCATTCAGTACAGATATCCTCAATGGATTGCACTAATTTCTGCATTGCTGTATTTATTTTATACACATCTAAATATTGCAACATTATCGTACTATACAATGTCCGTTGGGTTCTTTTTAGTTTCCATGCTGTTGATCTATCATTTTTATCAAACAACTCTTCGCAGATACCTGTTGATTAGCGGTGTGGTTTTTGCCCTCTCTGTGCTGGCACTGCCTACACTGTCCATTGCGTATATTCTAGTCATTCTGGGAATTGCCATTTTACTGTTGACCTTCCGCTTTCTTCCGATGCCGGCATGGATCAAGCACGCAGTAGAGCAAGGACAGCTTCCGATTGTATGCTGGTATACATTTCTAGGCATCTGTATCCCTGCAATCATATTTGGTATTTTCCTGCTCACAAACGTCCAGATTTCCGATTTTATTCAAGGGATTCCTTATGTTCTCTCTGATGAGGAACACGGAACCAGTCTGATCTACCCGTTGAAAAAATTCTTCATCGGAATCAATGAAGTATATGGGTATGCTGCTTATCTTGGTTATTTACTGATCATCGTTACTGCACTGATCGCTTTGATAGAAACAAACGGAAAAACAATCAGCAGACGGCTGAAATTGATACTGTGCAGTACTGATATTCTGCTTTTTTTTGCTTATTTTATATGCAGCATCGGCCATACAGGTTATATTCAGACTGCGATTTGCATGTTCGCACTGCCATTATTCTTCTTGACGACAAATCGACAGTCAAAAGTCTTCTGGCTGCTCTTTGCATCTGGCATGATCTTCTCTGTCGTCTACAGCTATTCTTCAAATGGTTATCTATATATTCTGTCTATGGGACACTCCATCGCTTCCATCGGTGGTATTATATTCATCTATGATTTTAAAAAGGAAATCTGTAATGCTGACACGGACAGCAGTCTGATTGAAATGCTCTCTATTTTGTGTACCTGCATCATGCTTGCTGCACTGCTGCAAACGATTACACTTCGTTTCGTAAACATATATCGTGATGCACCTTTGAACAGATTGACCGTAAGACTTGAAAACGGACCTGCTGCTGGACTGTATACAACAGCAGAACATGCCTCTATGTACACAACTGTCTGTAAAGTATTACAAGATCATTGTCAGTCTGATGATTTGAATCCTGAGAAAAATAATAACGGCAGTCTCTTCATCACAAAGCTCCTGCCGTTTGGATATCTATGTTCTGATCTAAAATGTGGTTCTCCTACTACATGGCGAACTTCATTTAACAGTGTACGTCTTGAAGATTATTATCAACTGAATCCCGATCGTTATCCTGACTTGATTCTTGTCCTTGATGAAGAATATGGCTCTTATGACAGCTGTGGGGATGTAGAGGCTGATTCGTCACCTAACGAAAATGAAATAGGCGGCTTTCTGCTTGACTACGTGACTAGAGAAGGCTATGAGATTATAGATGTGGACTGTGGCACTCTCTATCGCCGGTAAATGCTCAGCGTTCCTTCTTTCCCAGATGGGGCAGGAATCCCTTAGCAAACTTCCATAAATCTATTATGACAACACGGTTTAGAACACATACCAGTGCCAACAGTACAATTCCTGTTACAACACTAATCCACTCAGTTGCCCAAAACGTTGCGAATGCAGCATATCCAATATAAAGAACCAATGATATCATGAATGTGCGCATAGGATAGCCGACTGGATAACATTTCTCGGAAAAATAGGTTCCGATTAGGAAATAAACAATATAAGTCAAACCCGTTGCGAGAGCCGCACCCCGACCTCCAAGTATCGGAACTAATAGTGTATTTCCAATCAGATTGCATAGGATTGCCACCACAGAGGCATAATTGATATATCTTAGCTGCTGCTTGAATTTGATCCCCTGTACTACCATTTCAAAGAGAATACTCAGAATCGGCATCAATGACAGAAACGGAATCACAGAAATCGCTCCTCGGAAATTCTTTCCAAGAATCAGTACAATCAGTCCCCGACAAATGGTCAGTCCAAAGGCAGCCGCAACACACAGAAACTGTACCTTACGGAACGTATCAGCAAAAAACAATTTATTTACCTCTTCTGTCCCTTTCTCATATTTCTCCATCGCCACTGGTGACCAAAAAGCCACAAATGTAATTTTAAAAGTCAATAGAACAGTCATGATTTGCATCGCAGCAGAATAGATGCCTGTCTCGTCAAAATCACAGAAGATACGAATCGACCATTTATCCATAGAAGACAAAAGCCATTCCATCATCAGCATCATGATAAAAGGAATACCATATCGAAGAAGCTCTTTCTCAGATATGGTTACTTGTTTTTCTACAGCTCCTGCAGCTTCCTTGTGTGCCTTGAATAGATAGCGAATCCCAACAATGAGTGTCACGATGCCAAGTGACAGAGTCATCGCATATAATACCACTCTGAAGTCATTTCCAAGACGAATTGAAAACAGAATAATCAAGGAAACATTCAATACCTTTGAAAGAATATTTAGATTAGAATACAGTTTTCCTCTTTGCTCCATGCGGATATTCAGAAACAAAAACCGTTCAAACACGGATATAATTGTATATCCGACTACAAGAAGTGAAACATCCAAACTGCTCTTACCAAACAGTAGATGGTTAAAAGCATCTGCTCCAAACATGTAAATCGCCGTTAAAAACAGCACTATGACGGTTGGTGGAATCAGACACTGCAGAAATAATCTGCGGCGGTTAATTCCTTTTTTGTAAAAAAACCGAATATAAGCTTGATCCAGACCGAGAATTGCAAATATATAAATAACAGTGACTGCCGAGGTAAACAAGGCAGTCCTTCCGTATTCATTCGTATCCAGTACACGTGTTATCAGCGGCAACGATATGAATCCCAGCAGCAGCACTACAAAGTTCCCATAGAAATAATCTATGAAACTCTTCATCAAATTGCCCTGTTTCTTTTCACCCATGGCAAACCTCTATTGTTCCTTCTTTTTTGCTTTCTTCTTTTCTTTCTTTTCAGCTTTCTTTTTGGCTTTATTTGAAGCTTGGTCTGCTGCTTCTTTTAATGCACTCCTACTATCAGCCAAACAATCAACCAAAAACGGAGGTCTGTTCCGGCTTGCATCCAATGTTCTCCATAAATATTCACCCAAGATACCGAGCATCAGCAAGATTAGTCCTGTCGAAAATAATACAAGGCACATCAGAGAAGCCCAGCCTGCAATCGGTGTACCAACAATCAAACGTTCCAGTACAACGCCGACAATCCACAAGAATGCTATGATGGCAAAAATAACACCAATCCCCGACATAAAGCGAATCGGAAAATAGGAAAAGCTCATCATAGAATCTAATACCAGCTTGAATTTCTTAGAAAATGTCCATCTGGATTCACCGACTTCACGGTCTTTTCTATGAAAATAAATCTTTTCTGATTGGAATCCCACCCACAATATCTGAAGTGTCAATGCAGAGTTTTTCTCATCCAGCATCTGCAGTACTTCTATCACCTGCCGGTCTAACAGATAGCAGTCAAAACCGCCAATCGGCATTGTCTTCTCTACGCACCTACGGACAATTGCGTAATACATATTTGCAAAAAACTTCTTAACTGCAGAATCATCACGTGCCGCCCTAACTGCAAGAACAACCTTATTTCCCCGTTTCCAGCTCTCATACAAATCCATGATCAGCTCGGAATCCTCCTGCAGATCTGCCTGCTTCGTCACCGCACAATCACCTGTACAGTTCGATAGTCCAGCAAGGATTGCCGAGTGCTCTCCGAAGTTTCTGGACAGCCTGATACACTTCACATGTTCATCCATATCACGAATCTGGTTCATAATCCCCCAAGAGTTGTCTTCTGAGCCATCATCCACAAATACAAGCTCATATGCATCAAGTCTGTGAAGGATTTTATCCCTCATATCTTCATATAACAGCATCAAAGTGTCGGAGTTATAATAGACTGGTATGATGATGGATAACTTACTCATGAAATATCCTCCTGTTTCTGTTCAAATGCGTTTAATGCCTCTATCACTCTAGTCTGCTCTTCATTCGTCATGCCATTATACATCGGAATGGATAAAACCTCTTTTGCGAAGCATTCCGTGATCGGAAAATCTCCTTCGTGATGACCAAGATATTGATATCCCTCTGCCATATGAGGCGGAATCGGGTAGTGAATGATCGTTCCAATACCCTTCTGATCCAGATACTGCTGTAGTTCATCTCTTCTCTCACATCTGATCACAAATTGATGATAGATATGCGTTGCATCTTTTTGAATCTGTGGCAGACCGATCAGTGGGTTATTTAGTTCTTCAAGATATCTGACTGCTATAGCCTGCTTCTCCTGCATCAGTTCATCTGCATGTAATAGTCTGATTCGCAACAGACCTGCCTGAATCTCATCTAGTCTGGAGTTCGTTCCTATGATTTTATTGTAGTAGCGTTTCTCGCTTCCGTAATTGCGAAGTACTCTCATGTCTGTTGCAATCTGTTCATCGTTTGTCACAATGGCGCCGCCATCCCCAAATGCGCCTATATTCTTTGATGGATAAAAGGAAAAGCATCCGATGTCCCCGAATGTCCCTGTCACCTGATCCTGATAGGTTGCCCCATGAGACTGTGCACAATCCTCTATCAGACGCAAATTGTGTTTTTTACAAAGAGCAACAATATCATCCATCTTAGATGCCTGTCCATACAGATGCACGACCAGAATTGCCTTTGTCTTTTCTGTAATCTTTTCTTCCAGCTTTGTCGTATCGATATTATAATACTGGTTCGGTTCTATAAATATTGGTGTAGCACCATTCATCGTAATGCCCATGACACTTGCGATATACGTGTTTCCCTGTACCAGAACCTCATCGCCTTTACCAATCCCCAGTACACGAAAGGCCATCCAGAGTGCATCCAGACCATTGCCAACACCGACACAATGCTTTGCCCCTACGTAAGCAGCATACTCTTCTTCAAACATCTTTACTTCATTTCCTAAGACATACCATCCTGAACGCAGTACATTCAGTGCCTTCTCTTCAAACTCATTCTGATATTTAAAAAATCCCCGATCTAGTCGGTTCGCCTGTATTCTTTCCATAGGTCTATATTCCCCTTTTTCCAATTTCGATTGTTCTATGTCTTAGGCGTCATTATACTATAACAATACCTCTTTGTACAATCTCACATGCTTCTGCAGACATATATCTCGCGTATAATAATCCTGATATCTCTGATAAAAATAGTCTTTATCAAATTCCAGATCTGCTTTATTATGATAGAGCTTCTCTATTTTGTCCGCACATTGATAATACTTTTCTTTCGTATACAGGTTATCCCTCTTATGAACCACCTCGGTCAGTCCACCAACACTTGTCGACACAACAGCACATCTTCTGCTCATTGCCTCTACTGCTGCCTTTCCAAAGGATTCAAACACGGAACTCATGACAAAAACATCCACTAAATAATAATAATCCGCTATTTCAGCCTGCGACAAATCCTGCATATAAATCAAATTTTCCTCTCCAATCATAGCGGAAATGGAATTCTTCAGATCGGCTACAATCGCAAGATCCTGTTCCTCGTAGACGGAAATAACCAGTGCAATCCTAAAGCGAATGTCTCTCTCACAAAAAGATTCTACCAGTTCTTTCACAAATGGCCAGTCCTTCTCCTCCGATATCCGTCCCGCAAATCCGATTACAAAGTCCGATTCCTCCAGACCCGCTTCCTCTCGCAGCTGCTTTCTTCGATCTGCATCATATACCGAAAAGGCTGTGCTGATTGTATTGGAGATGACATCTATCTTGTCAAAATGTGAGTGATTCAGCCACAGCTCCTTATTGAACTGTGTTGTACATACCATTCTCGCTGCATGTCTCAGCACTGTTTTAATACATGTAAGGGAGTGAACCCTGTAGCCAAAATACAGACTTCTGTCAGTATAAACAAACGGAATCTTTGCAAACATGCCCAGACACCTTAGGAATCCAAATGTGATCAGGGATTCGGACATCTGAATGTGTATAATATCCGGCTTTTCAGCTCGAATGACTCTTCTGAAGGAACCTATTCTGCAGATAAAATTCTTAATCCGCTTTCCTTTTTTGTCTTCCCTGTTCTCATCTGATGGAAATTCAACAACACGAAAAGGCAGCTCCTCTTTATGCGTATGTAATAAAGTCGGACATGCAACTACTGGTTCAAACTCTGTCCCAATCAGTCCTTCACATAGTGTTTGTGTAGACATCTGTGCACCACCAGCCAGATCAATTGGATACTCCATCAAATACAATACTTTATAAGACATAACTGCCTCCGTTTATTTCTACCCTTCTGATTGGAACATCAACCCCGGAACCAATGGTTCCCCAAAATACCAGCTTTGCTTCCAGGCCCCTCCACAATATCTGTATCTTTACCGCTCTCCAGGCACTTTGCCAGCTGCAGTACATTCTGTGCAGCCACCTGTGGATTCCAAAGCTTATGCATCTGTTCATATGCTGCACGGCCGTATGTTTCCTGTAATTCCTTGCTTTGCAGCAGCAGCTCCAGATTCTCACTCAGACTGTCAACACTCCCACTTCGAAATACAAGTCCTGTTTCCTCGTGCTTCACAAGCCACGGAGTCGCTCCACAGGCATGACTGGCGATTACGGCACACCCAGCATTTAACGCTTCATAAATGACAGAACCCCAGCCTTCCCAGAAATTACTTGTCATCAGATATATATTGGCCTGTGCCATGGCATTTCTGGCTTCCATTGGAGATAGGAAATCTACAAACGACGTCAGATCGCTCAATCGATAGTGTCTGACCATCCTCTTAATATGTTCATGTTCTTCGCCTTCACCAATCATAGTCAAGGTGAATCGGTAGCCCTTGTCCCTCATCCTCGCTGCCGCCTCAACGACCAGATCTGGTCGCTTCAGTTTTAGCATTCTGCCAGCCCACAGAATTTTCGTAACCTCTCCATGAGGCTTCCCTGACATCAGCTTGTCGATGTCGTATTCCAAATGCTGAGGAAAATATCCGAACTTGTAGCATTTATTAATATAGCAGCGCATCTTGCGATAATCATATGCAGTATAGGCACTGGCTGCCAGAATATACAGGTTCTTCTTTCTGTTCTTAATATGCAGATGATAATACTTCTTTGTCAAATGCGGAATAAAGAACTTAATAAAGCCCTCCTTCAAAGGTCTCTCTGAATAGCGAAATGTCAGTTTGTCTGCCAGCAGTCTGGCTTCGATAAACTCCTCTGGAGCCGTGCCCATGACTACGAGATCACTATTCATTCCCAATTCCATCGCATATGCATGATTCTGTTCACTCGTGTGTGTTTTCAGAACATACGACGGTATTTCTTCGCTTCCCCATCCCATGCCAGCACGGAATGCCTCTATCGGCATCGTTTCCACAAATGTAAAATCATCTCCCAGTAGGTGACGCCATTCATCACATAATGCTTTTTGATGATGATTAAAATAATTCGAAAAAAAAGTCAGTGTCATCTTGCTATCAGCTTAGCTGCCTCCATCGCAATACATTCAAACAGATAAAAAGGAGAATACCCATTATCGCGGTATATGGAATACTTGATCTTAATACGTTCAATTGTTTTTTGAATACTCTTTTCATGACTCGTCCCATTCATACGAAAATTGGCAAGCACTTCATTAGCTATCTCCACATGGGCTCCGTTTTTTTTCAGTCGTAATATGAGATCATAATCATCATGAATGGTATTACATTTATATTGATAAATTCGATACATATCAGCTGTAATAAAGGTGGTTGGATGATTCCAGTCTCTCGAAGTTGCGTATTTGCGATTTCTCGCATGCTTGATAAATGTCTTTCCCGTCGGGAAGTGCATTCTGAGGTCTGCAAAGAACAGATCATAGCCTTTTTCTTCATAGCATCGGACGGCACAGGCGACTGCACAGGACTCATACCAGTCATCACTGTTGATCATGCCAATCAGCTCTCCTGTTGCCCTCCTGATGCCCTTATTCATGGCATCATATATCCCCTTGTCCTCTTCAGATATCACGATGTAGTTTATCTTTTTTTGCTCGAATTGACTCCTGTACTCCTCAACAATAGACAAGGTATCATCGGATGATACTCCATCTACAATGATATATTCCGTCGGCAGATAGCTTTGATTCAGCACCGACTCAATCGTATCTCGGACAGTGAGGGCGCTGTTATAGGTTGCAGTGATTACACTGACAGTTGTTTTCATATCCGTCATCCCCATCACTTCTGTTTCTGTTCAGTCTGAGATTCATCTATAGAAAAAGCAGCTGTAGAATCATCTGCATTAAATAATACAAGAATCGTCTGAAACAATAGCTGTATATCCTTCAGGATACTGTAATTCTCTATATACATCAGATCCAGCATCAGCTTATCTCTGGAAGAAGTATTATACTTGCCTATAATCTGAGCATTGCCTGTCAGACCTGCCTTCATACGCAGACGATACCGAAATTCAGGCATTTCCTTCGTATAATCTTCAACATTCTCCAGCATTTCTGGACGTGGTCCGACAAGACTCATATCACCCTTCAATATATTATAAAACTGCGGCAGCTCATCGATTCTATATCTGCGAAGGAATTTTCCAACAGCAGTCACTCTGTCGTCACCACCTGTTACGGAATAATTATCTACATTCTCCTTCATGGTACGAAACTTATAAATCAGGAACACCCTGCCGTTTGCAGTCGCTCTTCTTTGTCTGAATAGTATGCTTCCCCCATCATTTTTCTTAATGCAGATGGCACTGACCAACAAAACGGGACTTGTGATAATCAAGGCAATCGTAGAAATAAAAATATCCATTAATCTTTTTATAATACGCTGTTCATAAGTAATCAAATGAAACTGCGACGAATAAAAGGAAATATCATCAATAATGACCTGTTTGGAATTACGTTCCAGAATATCTGCAATCTGTGGGTTGAAATAGATGTTTTTCAGATTCTGATAACAAAAATCTATGATATGAGTCCTGGCATCCACTGGAACATCATATAAAAAAACAGTACTGACCGCGAGCATTCTGTCTGTCAGATCCTCTCTCCGATAATCAACAATGTCCATAACACGATACTTCTTCTTAAAATCGTACAACGCTCTAGCGACACGTTCAGCATTCTCCATGTCCGATGTAATAATCAGACAGGATTCTGCTCCCTTAATCCAGAAATAGAATGCATTTCCAATATGTGTCATTATGAAATATATGATTATTTGTGCAATCATTACAATAAACAGAATGCTTAAATTTTCAATTTTAAAAGTTCTGTCATTGGCATCATTTGTTTTCATGATAATCAACTGAAAGTATGTAAACAAATCCGTTATAATCCCTGCCAGTGCCAGAGAGAATATGATCTGTTTTGATTTTCGTATTCCAACGTCATACTTCCCGTAAATGCATGTCAGTAGAAACAGAATAATGACATAGGTTGATAGAGTAATGGCCGCTGTTCTTGATAATGTTGCTATTTCTGGATTATCAATGGCAAACAGCAAAAAGAACGTTGCAAGTGCTGCAGCGTACATCACAAATTCAAACAGGAGTATAATGCTCTTTTCAAATTTGATGCATATTTCTTTCCATGTATACTTCTTTCTCATCTCTTATCCTCAAAATGCATCATATACTTCTGATATATATTCTGTATAGCGCCTCTCTTTACTATACAGCATTGCACGGCTGACGCATTGCTCTCGTGTATAGTTCACGCCTTTTTGTGAAATGATTCTTTCAATTGCTGCAATCACACCCTGGATACTGTTGCGATCCACAGCAATCCCGCATGTATCATCCAGACTTTCTGGGCTGCCACCTGCCTTAAAGGTAACCACTGGCGTTCCGCAGGCCAATGCTTCAATATTTGTCGTCGGGAATGTATCCTCCAAAGTCAGATTCACATACACATCTGCCATGGAATAAAGCGCAGCAAGCTCTTCCATACTGTCGGTCTTGCTCAGTCCGATAATTGTTTCTGGTAGCTGCGACAGCTGTTCATCATTTAATCCCAATAGAATAATCGCATATTTTTCACTCAATGACTTGGCAAGTGCCTCAAACTGAGCCAGACCCTTTCGTTCGCGCCAGGGATTTGCCACTCCGAGTAAAATAAACTTGCCCCTTAGATTCAACTGATTTTTCAGCTGAAAGATAATATTCTCGTCCTTTCTTTCCTCCTGCATCGGATGAAAACACTCCAGTTCAATACCTGTGGGAATGACAACTGTATGATATTTCTTTAAAAATGACTGTTGTACCTTTGACGCCAGCCAGCGTGAAGGCGTCACAATTGTCAGATCATCAAATCCAGTAAACAATTCCTTCTTCTGTGTATAATTTTTTTTGGAGCGATCCATAAACCATGACTTCGGATACTCTGCCAGCTGTTCGCAGCTGTCGCACTCTGTCATCCATTTATTACAGCCGATATACTCAAAATGTGTACAATGTCCTGTAAAACTCCAACAGTCATGTAGCGTCCAAATGATTCGTCTGCCAGATCCCTTTAAATATTCAAACAACAACTTCATGTTCAGATAGTATCCATGAACATTATGCAAATGCACAATGTCAGGGTTATATTCCTCAATTACCCTTATAAACTCACGGGTTGCACGTGCTGAAAAAAAACCCTGACGATCCATCAGCCTGCTCATAGCTCCATGAAAGTAGACGTCTTGATCATTTCCAATTCTGTATGCACGATATCCTTCAGGTGCTGTTCCCCTGCCATAAGCAAGCAGACAAGTATATCCGTGTTCCTCTAGAACATCATACAGTCCTGTCATAATGCGTCCAACGCTGCCTGTTGCACACACTGTATTCACAAGCAGAACCTTTCTGTTCTCCATGACATTCAGTTCACCTATTGTTTCCTGTGTCAGTACGTCCACCTGTCTGATGGTATCATCTATCTCAAATCTATCCATGATTATACTCCTGACGAGTTATTCATGCTCGTCCTCTGTTTCCCCTAATATCAGCCTTATCACTCTCTGCTGCCCCTTATGGAACTCTCGTCCCATCTGCAGATTTCGCATTTCCTTACGAACCTTTGGCGTGTCGATCAGCCATTTTACGGTCTGTATAATCGTCGTTTCATCCTGCTCACTGCCTATACCCAAATTGATAAAGCCATTCTGAATACCAGCAAATACATGTTCTGCTTCCCGTTCATTTTGCGCCAATACAATCGCTGGAACACCCATGCTTGCAAGTTCGTAAACGGTTCTGCCCTGAGATGTGATGGCAAGATCCATTTTATTCATATAAGCGCTGACACGTTTCACATCCGTATGTATATATATATGATGTGCCTCGTCATTGACCATTTTTTCTTTATTTCCATATGCAAACCCAATCAAAAAGTGAAAATTAACTAACGGATACTGCTCGTGCAGCTGTTGGCAAATACCATAAAGCCTGCCTGTCAGATCTGATGGATCTTCTCCGCCGAAAATAACCATTATATTTTCTACCTTCTCTGAAAAATCCTTTGGGACTTCCTCCAAAAACTCATCACGGATACAAAAATACTTGGATCCATAATATTCATTGTGCAGCTTTTCTCCCTTTTCATACAGGGCATTGATCACTGCATCTGCATATTTTGCTCCAGGACCAATGTCCTCAAAATTCACGACACGGTCTGTATACTGAACGACCATTTTCATATAGTCTTCTGTTGTATTCAAAATGTCATTCACAAGAATATCCGGCTTGTATTCTGCCAGGACACTTTCAAAATCTGCATCATCCTCTACAACTCTGATTGGAAAGAAAGATTCCTTTAGTTTTTTAATACCCATCTCAG
The DNA here is from genome assembly GCA_964483545.1 of uncultured Lachnospiraceae bacterium. Lineage (GTDB taxonomy): Bacteria > Bacillota > Clostridia > Lachnospirales > Lachnospiraceae > JAAYYM01. Next base: position 18,201 of record CAZACC010000009.1, on the reverse strand, counting down.
AGTCCTTGTCGATCACAAAAAGAAACTGATGTCCTGTCAGTTTATACGCTAGGGTCAGACAACGATAAATATGACCCATACCTAACTGAGGCTTACCAACCGTATGGAAAATAATCTTCTTCCGTTTCATGATACTCTCCGCAACAATCCAGTCTGCCTCTGTATCAATGTCTATAGCCTCATCTGGTGAAATTTCAAAGATGTTAATCTTCTTTCCGATTCTGCCTGTTTCAGAAACACATTCACGACGTGTCACCAGAAAACCGCCTGTTTCCACAAAATTTTTAGGAAGTTCCTGGGAATTCAGACGTTTTTCATAATTTCTTACAATCAGCCCATCTTCCTCACGCCAGGACAGGTGTGGGTTATTCATCGCTGAAATAATTGTGTCATAATCAGAATTCTGGAAGAACTCAATTGCACGTTTTAATGTATCTGTCTGCAATGTAGGAGAGGTTGCCTGCATCGTGATCACAATATCATATTTGACCTGATGTTCTCTTTCCATCTCAAGCATCGCATGATTGATAACTGGATCCAGTGTTACCCTGTCCGTTGCAAGCTCCTTCGGACGGTTGACCACAGTCACGCCCAGCTTGTCAACGATGCCGCCTAATTCCTCATCGTCCGTAGACACTGCTATATCTACATCTATGAATGTCTTCAGATTCTTGGCATTCTGCAGTGCATAATAAATCAGCGGTTTTCCGCACATCAATCTCACATTTTTTCTGGGTATTCTTTTCGAACCGCCTCTTGCGGGAATTACAATCAATGTCTTCATTTTTTTAACCTCTTCTTCAGAATTCCTATCCCATACAGTATATCACGTCTTTTTATAATTGCAAAAATTCCAAGAATCACAATCGCCATTGCATACCGTTGAATGATTGTATTATAACACAGCAACAGAGCAAAACCCAACACCATTGCAACTGCCATCATGCTGAATATAAACAGATTGGCATACACCCTCTCCTTTACAATAAAGCGCGTTGCTATATAGTGAAACAATAACAGGAATAAGTAACTGATTAACGTTGTATATGCCGCAGACTGGTAACCAAATCGCGGAATGGCAAGATAGTTCAGCCCATAATTCATCAGTGCCGCCCCGATGGAACTAAGGGCAATGATCGGCGTCTTTTTATAAAAAAGTTCCAGATTGACATAGTTCGTATAGCAATACTGTGCCAGTGTTCCAAGTGCAATCGCTGGAATGATCATCTTAGCTTCCCAGTAATCTCTAGATCCGAGAAGATACACGATCTCAGGTGCAACTGCAATAAACCCAATAGTGAGAAATACGCCCAGAAATATGAGCTTTTTATTTGCTTCTCTGATTTCTGAACGCTGATCCTCATCCAGCTGTTCATTGAACCAAGGTAGCCATGCCTGTCCGATTGCATTCGTGAATATAGATAGTAAGGTTGCGATTCCGTAACCCCATGCATAGAGTCCTGCCTCCGCTTCCCCGACCATATCCTTAATCATGATACGGTCAACCTGTCCCAGTACAACGAGTGCCAGTGCATGCGGAATCATTGGCAGCCCTATTTTCAACGCATAAATCCAATATTCCTTGTTGTAAAACACCTTACCCTGCCTCAGTATCTTGATATAAAAGTACAGACCAAGCAGGAATGTCATGCTGATTGCTCCAATAATCTTGCCAATATACCGTGCATCATTGAATACAAGCACTAGAACAATCGACAGAATCACTGTCCCGATACAGATGGATGCCGACACTAGAATGCTGCTCCTGTAATTATACTCGAATTTGAATTTCTGCAGCATATATTCCACGGACGGAGAGATTACCAGATAGACAAAGAGAACTATGACTAACGGAACTTCGTATTTCATCCATGCCGACAACTGATTTCTGAAGATCAATGCCAGCAAAAGCACAATAAAAGCAAAGGAGCTGGAGAGAGACTGTAGTGCAGACAAGTATTCGTCGAATTTATCCTTAAAGTCCAGTTTCGCTCTTCCGATGCTGTATACTATACACAAACAGGTGAAAATGTTAAAGATTTCAATCCATGAGTTAAAAATGTTGGCAATCCCGTAATCTCCAGGTGTCAGCAATCTTGTATAGATCGGTGAAGTTATGATCCCGACCGCCCTGATGCCGACGCTTGCGACCGTATACCAGAATCCAGCCTTAATGGCGGTTCTGCCTCTTGATTCGTCAGCCATTTATTCTATCATCCCATCCATCAGTATCGTATCTTCCAAAATATCAACTGCCGCTTCCTTTCCAATCAGTTCCTGCACTCTGGTCGGAGAGATTCCAGTTCCTGGTCTCTTGTACGTCAGCATATCTTCTATAATCACCGTCCCCGCCGAGATATTCACAGCAGACACAATGGAGCGCCTCGCATTCTTTCGTGCCGTCAGCTCTGTTGTGAGACACTTAATCTCACCGCTACCACGTAGTACGTTCAGCTCTTCAATTCCCTGAAGGATTCTCTTGGCATCCTCTGGATCCATAGCATGATAATGATCGTTTCCCTTTAGAGTCTTATCCAGTGTGAAGTGCTTCTCTACACAAAGTGCGCCTAGATTGTAAGCCGTCTTGATTACATCGCAATTCTCAGTCGGCTTTGTATGGTCTGAATAACCAATCACAAGGTCAGGAAATTGTCTTACAAGTGAAGCAATTTTATTCAGATTTGCGTCTGCAAGTGGTGTCGGATACTCTAATACACAATGCAAAAGCACGATTTGCTGATCATTATACCGACGAATCGTATCAAGTGCTGCTTCAATCTCTGGCAGCTCTGATGCACCGACAGATACCAGCATCGGTTTGTTCTTCTTCGCCTGGTGTGCGATAAACGGCAGATTCGACAGATCTGAGGACGATATCTTATAAATCTCCATCAGTTCATCTAAATAATCGGCGGATTCATAGTCAAATGCCGTTGATAAAAATTCTATACCGACGGTATCTGCATACTCCTTCAATTCCTTGTATTCTGGATATCCAAAGCTGTCAAACTTTTGAAAGAGCTGATATTGGGATGTTGTCGGTTCTTCAGACGTATCCCAGTAGGACGGTGATGCCTTCGCTGCCAGTGTGCCTGCCTTATAGGTCTGGAACTTGACCGCATGAATCCCTGCATGTTTTGCTTCCAAAATCATTTCCTTAGCAGCTTCCATCGGCGTAATCTGCTCTTTCTTTGCAATATCATAGTAATTGACCCCAATTTCTGCTATCAATACAAATTGTCTCTGTGAAAGTCTTTCGCATATTGTACTTTTCATAATATTTGTTTTCACCATTTCCTTTTCTTGAATCCTATTAACGATTGTGTTCCTGCAACCATGTCTCATAGCCGCTGTTGTAAAATTCTTTTAGTATCGATAGCTCGTGTGTGAACTTCTCGTCCTTCTTTTCTTTGCCGCCTAAAATCTTCTCTGCCTGTCCCATCAGGTAAAATACATTTAATTCAAAACCGATATCCTTGATGGTCTGAAGGTAAGCCGCACAAGAGTGCATATTGTCAATGTCTCCAAATTCACAAATCAGCTCCGGCAGGTCCTCAAAGCTTCTGACTCTTGTAATACCGTCAATCAGCATAAAGGGTACATCCCCGAAGAGAATGGATTTTCTGCCAAGCAGCGCCTCTTCAAAGGCTGTGGTTCCGACAATTGTCACAACGCCCTTGGATTTTGTAATCCACGGCTTTGGATCGTTATAATAATTGACCTGTACAAGACGGACATTGTGAAGCTCTTTTACCTTTTGATAGAACTCGACGCTGCGTTCCCCGAGCATCGCCTGATGCTCCTTCACATACAGCTTCCAGCCGACTGGTAGTGACTTCGACACCTGCTCGATCAGATTGCACTCGTCTACATAGTAGGAGGCTTTCACAAACACTGTTGATTCCGGAATCAGATGCAGTGGCATGTATACATAATCCTCACCCTCGACTGGATTTTCAAAGAGCTTGTTCTTGCCCATATATTTTCTTCTTCTCATTTCCACTTGGAAATAATGTCTGATATACGGCAGGCTCGGTGCATAGAGTACTTTGCTCCTTCGCTTAATCTTTCTATTCTTCTTTGTAATGTCCATGTTCCAGAAATAATGCAGCTTGCCGCGCATCACACGGGCAATCCAGATCAGGGAGCTCTTCTTATACTGCGCCGTTACCGTTCCAGCAAATTCTTGATTCATAATAGAAGTCTCTGCACGATAATGCTCAATATAATCATACATCTCCTGCAGCTCTTCCTTACTCTTCTTCAGATTCTCCCTATATTTACGTTCCACATACGGATCCACTCCGACTGTATTCTGCAGCGTCGGATATTTATACAGACCAAACTTGGAATATTCGATTGTAATGTAGGGAATCTCCCTTTTATATGCTACTTCGTTGATGATTGTCCGCTGCAGCTCTGCATTATCAAAGTCCAGAATCATATCTGGTTGGAATTCATCCAAGAGCGACAGAATCTTCTTATAATTAAGCTCAAGCCAATACATATTCTCGTCATAATTGGTCACTGACCAGTAATACCGGAAATGATAATGCTTTGTATTCTCCTGAGAACTCATCAGCTGGAGGTTCAGATTTTTAAAATGTGAATACTCCTGCTCGATTTGTTCTAGGTATGTAATGTCTACTGGTGAAGTTCCTGTCTGCTTTCCCTTCTTCAATCCCTCAATATAGGTTTCGCAGATGTCCTTCACATCATAAAGCTTCACATCTGGTAGTTCTTCCTTAAATTTATAATAGGAATTCTGATTGTAGTAACACTTGTTGTAGCTACACTCTGTTGACATGATATAAAAGGCTGCCACCTCATTGTCATGACGCAGCTCCTCTGCCAAAAACCAGAGAGGCATGGAATAAGTCTCTCGGCATACAAATAAAATCTTCTTTCCTGTCAAATGGTTGGTTCGCATCAATCAGTTCCCCTTTTCCAGTTTTTCAAATGTCTGAGCCCAGTCTGCTCCCGTCTGAAAGGAAATATTCTCCTTTAGAAAGCGTTCTCGCCGTTTAATTGTAATCTTCCCAAAAAGCTTTGGGCTGAAAATACAGAGCAACACCTTTGCCTTGATGCTTTTTCCCACATGAGGATTGGCCAGTACGTTAGTCGCATATTTACGCACCTCAGCTACATACTGTCTGTCCTTCTTCGGATCATAGGTTCCAAATAAAATATTATTCTGTATAACACTCATGTTCTCATAGGTTAAGAAATAAAGCACGCCCTGTTTTAGCTCTGGGTATTTCACACGGATATAGTCACACATTTCATAATCATTTTTAATAGAAAGCACCAAATTGTCCGCTACCCTTGAGCCACTGTCTTCACTGACTCTGAAGTAATACTTAGAAGCTGAATTATATACAATTCTGTTCGCCATACTCAGCAAATGATATCCAATCTTACGATCCTCTACCCGTTCGCCTACAGGAAATCTGACCTGTTCAAATATCTTCCTTCTATATAACTTATCCCACAAATGCAGAAAAAATCCCCTTTGGTATAAAATCTGTTCAAAGGCTTCCTTTTCCGATAGGAGTGTTTCTACATTCTCTGCCATACCCTCATTTCGATTGGCATAGGCATTGTATTTTCCGACTACAGAAATATCTGCATCATGACGCAGTGCTGCTCCTACCATGATCTCGAACATATCCAGATCTGCCCAGTCATCTCCATCCACAAACCCGATGTACTCTCCAGTTGCAGCCTCAATCCCCTGATTTCTTGCAATGGCAACACCCTTTGGCTCTTCCTTCAGCAGAACGATTCTTGAATCAGACATGGCGTATGTATCTGCAATCCTGACACAGGCCTCATCTGTGCTGCCTAGAATAATGATAATCTCCAGGTTTCGATATGTCTGATGGATGACCGACTCCAGACATTGCTCCAGAAATCTCTCTACCTTATATGCTATGATAATGACACTTACCTTTGGAGTCATAGTTTGATCCATGCTGTCTCCTTTTTTATAACATCTGTTATTTTTCTAGCTCATTTACAACATGATTGATGGCTTCCAGATATCCGTACCCTCTTGCCTCGTCAGGTTCCAGCATTGCGCCCTCTCCCCACTCATTCCAGGCATTTATATAGACATAGTTTAATTTTTTTTCTTGCACTTTTTGCTCAATGCTACGCAAAGCCTTCTCAAACTGTTCCGGATTCGTACCCGTATATGCCAATCCCTTGTAACTACGGCGTGGGGTGTTGTCCCAATCGGGTATCAGTCCTGGAAAACAATTTTCCTGACTGTAGTCTCTGGCTGCTATTTTGTTAAGAATCCAATTAGCTGGTATTGTTCTTTCCAATAATTTCCTTTTTCTTATTTTGTTAATTTTCGATTTAATAAATACACTTCCATTATATAGAAGTTGATGTACAGCTCCAAAGTCATGCTTCAATGTATACCCTGGTTCAAAATAATAATAGCCATCTACCAGTTCTGTTCTGCTTTCCTGTGCAGAAGCTGTCTTTGCTGACACAATATATAGTCCGCTAAAACCCTCCTCTATCGCCCATTTTCGAAAACATCCCAGCATCTGTTCCAGACACTCAATATCAAAAGTTCTATAAATATGCAATACCGGTTTTCCATCAATCTGTATGTAACGCGTATCCTTGAAAAAAGGAAGCAGGTATTCAAAATGTCTTCTCCAGTCAGCTTCCTCACCATATTCCTGTTTCATCAGAATCTCTTCTTCAATACCATACCATGTCCGTGTCCAGGATTCATTTGCCCAGCAGATACTGTAGTGCAGATCAATCTCTGGATGTTGAAGCAGGATCTCCATAGGTTTTTCCATGAGCTGCTTTCCGCAGAACCAATATTGATAAATACAAAATCCATACACATGATATTTCTTTGCAAGTTCTGCCTGCCATTGCCATGTAGCAGCTGCCTCCTTTAGCAGATCATAATATCTGCCGTCAAGCGGTACTCTAGGCTGCATATGTCCTGTATACAGTGGCTTTGCACGTCTGACAGCCGTCCATTCTGTATAACCCTCTCCCCACCACGCATCATTTTCGGGAAATGTATGATATTGTGGCAAATACATACAGATTACTTTCATACAGATACCTCTTGCTCACTCTTTTTTTCCGCAATCGCAGTCGCACATCTGCCCACCGCAAACCAGAAAATCGGTGTTGTAAGCTGGAATGAAAGAATGTTGGAGCCAATCGATAAAAGAAGAGCCACGGCAATGATTCCAATCTCCACATAATATTCCTTTAAACGTTTTCCGGCTGCCTTGCAAACGAGAAACAAAATAAACAGGAAGATTGAAAAACCAATCACACCCTCCTCACAAAATAACTTCACCAGTCCTCCATCTGCGATTACATGTGCGCCCTCATAGGCAAGTGCCTTATGACCATTTGCTCCAAGTCCGTTCCCAAGCCACACATTATATAACGTATCCATGGCGACCACCCACTGTTCACTTCTCTGTCCGATCGCTTCTGGCAGAGACACCAGTCTGCGGTATATCTTCACAACGGCATCCATATCGGCTACGCAAAGACCAATCAATCCAGCAATCAAAACTCCGATTTCAACAAAAAAATATTTGACCTTAATTGCCTTGAATGAGAAGAAAACCAGCCAGTTCATATACAAAATTACCATGAAAGCAACCACCATTGCAGCCCTTTGATTACTCATCATAGCAAAGAAAAAGTTTACAAAGAGTAAAACAATCCCCACAATCGTCCGCTTCCGACTCTTCATCACATCATACACCGACACCAGCATCCCATAGCATGCAATCGCACCCAGACTCGTACTTCCGACCAGAGAATTCATACGCACCCGCATCGTTGATGCATCTGCCTTCGAAATATGACCATTCATCAGAAAGTCCAGATAAAATTGTGGTGCCCAGATATATAATACCAATCCAATCATACATAAATAAAGCACTGCTACGAGGAACCACCGATAATATGTACCAATCTCATCGCCAACCGTCTTACCCACCATATAGAACACGACCGGCAAAACCGAATTCGAAAATTCCTCTGTAAAAACCGAAACGGGAAGCCCATTCCGCGTCATCCAGATGACTGAAATCAGATTATAGACCAGATACATCACCACCAAATAATCTACCGTACCACTCAGCCTGATCTGCTTCCTAAAAAACAGCTCCGCCGCCACTACCAACATCAAAATGGAGGCAAACACCCCTGGCCGCATCCAATCAAAAAACAGCACTAACGTATACCCTAGCATAACTGCAAAGTAGTAATAATGATATAATTTTGTTGATTTTAATTTATTCATATAGTCTCCTGTAAATCACCAGTTGCCGTCACCACATTCAACACCTCAGCCCAACTATCTCTACGCTGCTCCATATCCTCCAGCTTCGTCAAAGACATACCATTCGTACCTGACTGCAAAGCTCCCTCAATAGATTGCTGCATCAAATCCGCAAGCTCTTCTGCCTTAAACGGATCAAAATAATAGGACTGTAAATAACCCTCTAGCACCTCTATACAAAAAGGACAATTCGAAGCAAGAATCGGCGCACCAAACTGCCTTGCTTCTGCTAACGGATACCCGAACGTCTCGATATAAGACGGAAAAATCAACGTCCTCTCATTATAGGCATCCAGTACCTGTTCCTTTGTCAGCCGCCCACCCATACTAATATTATCATACCGGTTATCAAATTCATAATCCGTCACTGCCTTGGTATCATCTATCGTAAATAGAACATTGAAGTCCGTAAAACCTCTCTCATTTAACAATGTACATGCCTTTAGAATACACTCATGATTCTTGTAAATCATCACTCCCGAGGGAAAGAAAAACTGATTTCCTTTTCTGGTTCCCTCACGAATATATCCATTGAGATTCTCCACATCTGGTAGAATCTGTGCAATCTTATCCCCTGACACATGCGCCTTCTTTATGACCGCATCCCGCATCCACTTCGTCTGTACGATGACTTTGTCAGCCCTGCGTATGGAGGCGTTGATCATCGCCCCAATCAGATGCTGATACACCGCATACTCCCGTTCTTTGCTCTTCAAAAACGAAAACCTCTTCACATTCTGAAATCCAAGCGGCTGATGCACATACACAACCTGCCTACCACGATATCCGAACGTAACCGTATTCTGCAATGAAAAAACCACATCTGGCTGCAGTGCCTTGATATAAGAAGCACCCGTGAACAGATCAAACTTCAGCCGGTTTATCCAGCTCTTCTTGACCTCCTGCATGATGCGCACCTGAATCCGGTCAGTCTCCTTGATGAACGGCTCCCCCAGCAGGAAAATCCACTCATTGACTGTATCATGTTCAGCAATATAATGGTAGAAATCTGTCAGAATTGACAAAGCACCCGTCTTGCTGGCCGCAATGTCATTGACTACTATTCTCAAATCACTTACCCCACACAGTTTTGTTCACAATTTCCGTGTAGCTTTGGATCAGCTTGACTACCTTGACAGACACATTCGTATCTGAATAATCCTCAGCCATGACAACCTCTTCACCATTTTCATACATGGCAACTGCAAGCTCTGTCGCCTGCTCTACATCTTCACCCTTGATACCGCCGATGACGATTGTACCCTTATCGAGCACCTCAGGACGCTCAGTAGAGGTTCGAATCAACACGCCTGGAAAATGCAGCATGGCTGATTCCTCAGATAGTGTACCACTGTCAGAAAGGACACAGTAAGCATTCATCTGCAGCTTGTTATAATCCAGAAAACCAAAAGGCTTCTTATTCGATACGAGCGGATGGAATTTAAATTTCCTCTGCTCAATAAATTTCATGGAACGCGGATGTGTGGAATAGATCACAGGCATCTGGTATTTCTCAGCCATACGGTTGATGGCGTGCATCAGATCCATAAAGTTCTCTTCTAGATCAATATTCTCTTCTCTGTGTGCAGATACCAGAATATAGTTCCCTTTTTTAAGACCTAGTCTTGTCAGGACATCACTCTTCTCGATCTGCTCCATATGATCCCGCAGTACCTCACGCATCGGAGATCCTGTAACAAAGATCGTCTTGCCATCAATACCCTCTGAGAGAAGATATCTTCTGGAATGCTCTGTATAGGGCATATTAATATCCGAGATGTGATCTACAATCTTACGATTGATCATCTCAGACACATTCCAGTCCCAGCAGCGGTTACCCGCCTCCATATGAAAGATAGGGATCTTCAAACGCTTTGCTGAAATTGCTGATAATGCAGAATTCGTATCACCAAGCAATAACACCGCATCTGGCTTCACTTGCTGCATTAATTCATAGGATTTTGCTATAATGTTGCCCATTGTCTCACCAAGATCCTTACCAACACTCTCTAAATAATAATCTGGCGCACGAAGCTTCAAATCCTCAAAAAAAACTTCATTTAATGTATAATCATAATTTTGTCCAGTATGCACGAGTACATGATTAAAATACTTGTCTGCACATTTTATTACTGCAGACAATCTGATAATCTCAGGTCTCGTTCCTACAATGGTCATGACTTTCAGTTTGCCCATTTACTTGCTTCTCCTCTCTACATCAAGATAAAATGTATCAGGTTTCTCGGGATTGTAGGCTTCATTAGCCCACATGACCGTTACCATGTCTTCTGTTCCCTCATTGGTAATCTCATGTGTATATCCAGTCGGGATATCCACCACTGTCAGTTCATCACCCGTTACATGGTATTCTATGATTTCATCCTGATCGATCTGGCGGAATCGGATACAGCCCTTACCCTTCACGACCAGAAACTTCTCGTTCTTCGTATGATGCCAGTGCTTTCCCTTTGTAATGCCAGGCTTAGAAATATTGACCGATATTTGTCCGCGATCTTTCGTCCTGATGAATTCCGTGAAGGAACCACGATGATCTACATTCATTTTCAGCGGATATGCAAATCCGTCCTTTGGTAAGTAGCTTAGATAGGTACTGTAAAGCTTCTTCTCAAATTCATTATCTAACTGTGGGATACTGAGTGAATTGCGGCTTTCCTTAAATGAATAAAGTGTCTCCACAATCTTGCCAAGCGTCACTGTATGCACCGTTGGAATCATGCAGAAGACTCCAACCTGGTTCTCTTTGCCCTCTAATGCCGCAATAAATTCATCTACAACATCATCAATGTAGACCAGATTCATGACTGTATTTGGATCATTCACCTTGATTTCCAGATTGTTTGCGATGTTATTACAGAAAGTTGCCACACCACTGTTATAATTTGGTCTGCACCATTTGCCGAACACGTTCGGCAGGCGATATACGATGGCTCTTGCTCCAGTCTCCTCCTCATAGGCAAACATCAGATCCTCACCAGCCTTCTTGCTCTTGCCATAAGGATGATCAAACTCTGCTTGGATAGAAGACGTAATCAACACTGGTGCATGGTTCTCATACTCTTTGAGCTTTTTAAGAAGTATGGAAGTAAAGCCGAAGTTGCCCTCCATAAATTCCTTCTCATCCCTCGGTCGATTGACACCTGCTAGGTGAAATACAAATTCACACTCTCGCGCATAGCGGTCAAGCTCTTCCTCTGTCGAATCAATATCATAGGCAAAAATGTCCTGATAGCCTCTGTTTTTCAATTCCCAGATTAAATTTTTTCCAACGAAACCGCTGGCTCCGGTAACAAGAATGTTCATCTGTTCTCCCACTCTCTTAATTCTTCCTGAATATAAGATAACTGCAGCAGCTTCTCCTTGACCTGCTCTGTATCTAGAATCTGTGTGTTATTGGAATTAAACTCTGTTAACTTCTGTCTTTCCTGATTGCCTACGCTGAAATACTGATCATAATTCAGATCTCTCTGATCTGCAGGAACACGGTAGAAATCACCCATATCAGTTGCCCGTGCGCACTCTTCATTCGTCAGCAGCGTCTCATACATCTTCTCACCATGTCTGATGCCTATGACCTTGACCTCATTGTCCACATGGAACAGCTCCTTGACTGCCTGAGCCAGCACCTCGATTGTGCAGGCTGGAGCCTTCTGTACCATGATATCCCCTGCTGCCGCATTGCCGAATGCGAAAATAACCAGCTCTACTGCTTCCTCAAGACTCATAATGAATCTTGTCATTTTAGGCTCTGTCACTGTTAACGGATTGCCTGCCTTGATTTGTTCGATAAAGAGAGGAATGACAGAACCTCTGGAGCACATTACATTGCCATAGCGTGTGCCGCAGATCAGGGTTTTATCACTGTCTACTGTTCTCGACTTTGCCACAAATACCTTCTCCATCATTGCCTTGCTTGTTCCCATGGCATTTACGGGATAAGCAGCCTTATCGGTGGAAAGGCAGATTGCTTTCTTCACACCTGCTTCAATCGCTGCCGTCAGCACATTGTCCGTGCCGAATACATTGGTTTTTACTGCCTCAAGTGGAAAAAACTCACAGCTCGGTACCTGCTTCAGCGCCGCTGCATGAAAGATATAATCTACGCCATGCATCGCATCCTTTACACTTTGCAGATCACGTACATTTCCGATGTAGTACTTGATCTTGTCATTCTGATATTCATGACGCATATCGTCCTGCTTCTTCTCATCTCTGCTGAAGATGCGAACCTCCTTAATACCTGTATCCAAAAATCGTTTTAAAACAGCATTTCCAAAGGAACCTGTTCCTCCTGTAATCAATAATGTCTTTCCTTCAAAAATATCCATGTTCTCATTCCCTTTCCGTGATTTCCTTATGATAAATGCTTCGTAAGCTTCTCGACTGAATAACTGATGTCAAAGTGTTCTGCGAGATAAGCTCTTCCATTCCTTCCGTACTGCTCGCGAAGTGCCACATCTTCGCAGAAAACCTTCACTCTGCCAGCAAATCCGTTCACATCGTCCGAACCGTTCCACAGACCGCACTCAGCATCTGTCTCGACTAACCTTCGAATATCTGTTACTCGGTCTGTACAGGCCAGAATTGGCTTTGCCATCGCCATATAGGATAATGTCCTCGATGGGTAATTCGGAATTGTAAACCGTGCATCCAGCGAAATAATGCCGACATCACACGCCTGCATCAACGCATGGTATTCATTTACAGGTATCAAATCAATAAACCCGATGTTGGTATATTTCTTTGCCGCTTCCTCTACCTTGCTTTTCTCTGTACCATTTCCGACAAAGAGAAAATATGCTTTCTGGTAGTTCTCTAACGGTTTGATTGCAGAAATCAGATAATCAATTGCCTGCGGTTTCCCGAGATTACCGCCAAGTACAAAGACTGTCTGATCTGCTGGAATATGATACTGTTCACGAAGGCGTAGTCTGTCAGCGCATAATCCGCTTGCAAGTGTCGCATCCAGTCGTCTGACACTCACAGTATTTGGAAACAGTTCTGTCTTAGACTGTGTCAGTTCTGGCTGATGTATCCTCAAATAATCAATGTTTGCCTGAGACATACAGCCGATGGTATCAGATAATGCATACAGCTTTGCTTCCTTTCTTTGAAAGAAGCGATGTAGCAGACCTCCCTCACGAAACAATCCGATATCAACTGCATTCTGCGGAAAAATATCCTTTAACATCAGATAGGAATGACAGTGAAACTGTTTCTTGCAGTAGGCTACAACACTTGCAAAGGTGACTGGTGGCGTCGCATACAGTACCAGATCAAATTGTTCCGTTCCCAAAAACTTCTGAATGGCTTTTTTAAAACAAGGCTCTACCTTTAAGGTATTGATACCCTTTTTGATAAAGTTCACTCGGAACAGTTCTCCGACTAGTACACGAAGAACACGAATACCATGTTCGGTATGCAGTTCCGTCTCCTTGATATGACCAGCGTGATCCGCAACAACAACCGTCACTTCATGTCCAAGTGCCGTCATTTCATTGATCAAATCTGAATAAATGCCTTCCTCGGTCAAATCAATCTCGGATAAAGTTAAATATAGTATTTTTCTGGACATGTAACTGCTCCTTATGGTCAAGTGATGTACAATCTTTCGCATTGCTATTCCACTTTTATCACTCAGATTACCGAATCATGATTTCATTGTACTTCATCATATATTTTCCTAGCTCATACTGTCCAATTTCATCTTCATTCTCCTGCTCCTGCAGGTTTTTGAATATCAGCTTTGGTACATTCATACCACAGGCATACGCATGCGGATAACCGCCGCCGAATCTCGGATTGACTTCTGAAATATAATAGGTTCCGTCTATCTCGAAAATGTCGATGTCAATGATTCCGCGCAGTCCGAGCCTCTCTACAAAGTTTGAAATCAGTGAAAACAGCTCTTCATCCTTCACAGATACAGATTTATCTGTTTCACCAGCACGCATTGCAATCTTACGCTTCACAAAGATTGCTTTTGTCTTACCAGAAATCAAATCAACGTATACATCAGCACCGTACTCTGTGCCGTTCATATATTCCTGCACCATCAGGTCATCATACAAAGAAAACAGAACCTCTATTTCCTTTAGTCCCTTTACCTGATTGATGTTAATACTGGCGCTACCCTTGACTGGCTTCACGAATACAGGGAACGAAATCTCCCCTGCCTGGATGGCATCTGTAAATGCCTTCACCTCAACATAGCAGTTTCCAGTTGGGATTCCATATTCTAACAAAGTCTGATACATCCTGTATTTATCAAAGCATATCTCCACAGAATCATATGGAGAAATAATCGGCGTACAGCCGACTGCCAGAAATTCATCCCTGTGTTCGGCAAGCATAGATAACTCTGGATCGATCAAGGAAAGGCATCCGTCAATCTTCTCCTTTTTACAAATCTCTAAAATAAGATCTATATATCCCAGCTCTGTAATCCTCGGTACGATATAGTGTGCATCTGCTTCATAGATTGCTGGAGCCAACTCACTACAGTCCGTTGCAATGATCCGTCCAGTATTACCTACTTCTTTTTTGAAATACTGTACAATCTTATTTCTAGTTCCTGCACTTAAGATTAAGATATTCATGTAATTCATTTTCCTTTGCCTGATTCATTTTCTAATATAAGACGTCACACTTGATTCACTTTCCAATTGCGTCAAAAAACAATGGTGTGCCGCCTGTATGGATAAATAAAATATTTTTCCTTTGAATCTCATGATCCTGAATATATGTTTTCATTCCGCTGTATGCCTTGCCCACATATGTGGTATCCATTGGAATACCCTCTTCGCATAATACATGGTCTATCGTCTTCGTGACTTCTTCATCAAATTTTCCATAGCCACCCTTACGGTAGGCATCCTCAAAAATCATTTGATTCTCATAGTCAATCGATAGATTCGATTCATGTTCTTCAAAATATCCCTTGATACTGTCTGCAATCACTTCATACCCACGCACTGCCGTTCTGGCGATACTGATACCGATTATCTTCTGGTTATCGTTTCTTCTTGAAAGCAATTGTCCGCAGACGAGACCTGCCTGTGTCGTTCCTGTTCCGGAGGCAAAGAAAATAAAATCAAATTTAGTGTCAGACTGCTGCTCATACTCTAGAATTTCCTGATATGCCTCTACATATGCCGCCGTTCCCAAGTTACCATGACCACCACCCTGAATAAAATATGGTTTTCTGCCTGCATTTCGTAACTGTTCAAGACGTGCATCTATGGAATGACTGATCTGTTCTACGGGGTAGGTTTCAGTGTCCGCCCCAAAGAGTTTTGTCATTTTGGAATTCATAGTGGTCTCATAGTGATCACTCGGTGAAATAATATGACAGGCAATTCCCATTGCAGATGCCATATTCGCTATGATGCGGCAATGATTAGAGCTTCCAGAGCCATATGTAACAATTGTATCAGGCTGCTGCTTCATAATATCTTGATAGAAGAAACGCGCTTTTCTTGCCTTATTGCCCCCAAAACTGAACGGAATGCAGTCCTCACGCTTTATAAAAAAATGATTGTCGCAAAATCGATCATGCAGTTCATAAATCGGTGTATTCTGAAGTTTCTGAGCTAATACTGGAATTGCATTCATGCTCCGTCTCCCTTCTGACGATATACATCAAAATCCTCTACCGTTTGTGAGGCTCCTGACAATGTACCTGAGCGTTTTACAACCCTGAATACAGTCATCCATAAAATCTTTATGTCCATCCACAGACTACAATGATCTATATAATCAAGATCATAGCGAAACCGGTCTTCCCATCCAAGTGCATTGCGCCCGTTTACCTGCGCCAGTCCTGTCAAGCCTGGTCTCACATCATGTCTTCTTTTCTCTTCCTCTGTATAATATGGCAGATACTTGATGAGTAACGGTCTCGGTCCAACAATACTCATTTCCCCACGGAAAATATTGAATAACTCCGGAAGTTCATCAAGACTTGTGGAGCGAAGCTTCTTGCCAAAAGAGTTTAATCGTTGTTCATCTGGCAGATATTCACCATTTTGATCCTTCTCATCCGTCATGGTACGAAACTTATACATATTAAAAATGACTTCTTTTTTGCCAGGACGTTTCTGGTGAAACAGAACAGGACTGCCAAGTTTTACACGCACCAAAACTGCTAACACCAGATAGGCTGGCGACAGCAGTAGAATGAAAATTCCTGATAGAATAATGTCCAAAAAACGTTTCACATACTTCTGATAGATCATTTTTCGAATAATCCTCTGATAATCGTTATAATTTGATTCTGATCTTCTGGTGTGTTTTTAATATCTGACGGCAGACAGATACCACGATTGAAAATATCCTCACCCACACTCATGCCTTCCTTTACCTGGATGAAATCATTCTTCGAGAAGACCGGCTGCAGATGCATCGGTTTCCAAATCGGACGGGACTCTATATTTTCCAGCTCCAGAGCTTCTTCTATCATAGTCGGCGTCACCTTGGAATGCTGATCAATCGTCATACAGGACAGCCAAAAATTGGGTTCACTGTCTGTAAGATACGGATTCATTGTAATCTCTGGTATATCAGCAAATGCTTCCTGATACTGCCTGTAAATCACTCTTTTCAATGCAACATGCTCGTCCAGATGCTTCATCTGACCACGACCAATTCCAGCTACAATGTTGGACATTCTATAATTATACCCGATTTCCTTGTGTTCATAATGCTTTGCCGGTTCCCTTGCCTGTGTAGACAAAAATATCGCTTTCTTCGTATAAGACTCATCATCTGACATCATCATACCGCCGCCAGATGTCGTAATAATCTTATTGCCATTATAGGAAAAGATTCCAATCTTGCCAAAACTGCCCGTCATTTTTCCATGATAGGTTGCGCCAAGTGACTCTGCCGCATCTTCTACAAATGGTACCCCATGTTCCTTACAGATTGCAGCAATCTCATCCAGCTTCGCTGGTGTTCCGTACAGATTCACTGAAATCACAGCCTTTGCATCTGGATATTTTTCAAATGCCTTGCGAAGTGCCTTTGGATCCATGTTCCATGTCTCTTCTTCGCTATCAATAAAGACTGGTATTGCTCCTAAATAAGTAATTGGGTTCGCTGTTGCAGAAAAGGTTAAGGAAGAGCAGAACACAATATCTCCTGCCTTGATTCCAAGTACCTTGAATGCCATATGAATGGCGGCTGTTCCTGCGCTGAGTGCTGCACCGTACTTGATTCCTGTATAGGCTACCATATCATTTTCAAGACCTGTCACATTTGCTCCGAGAGGAGCCACCCAGTTCGTGTCAAATGCCAGCTGAATATATTCCATTTCTTCCGTATGCATTGTTGGACTGGATAAAAATATTCTCTTATTTTCCATGTTCATCTCCAGCTTTCTGTTCTAATATCCTTCTATGATAGGTCGGTACGATTTTCTGTACCCAGCCTCTGATTTCTTCATTTTCTGCTTCGATTTTGGAATCGCTCTTCAAATCCTCCAACTGCTTGAAGAATTTTTCCTCATCAAAGTCGATCGGCTTACCGATGTGAATCAGCTTATTCGCTGTCTCCTGCATGCCCTCTTCCTTCATCAAAAGCTCTTCATAAAGCTTCTCGCCAGGACGTAGACCCGTAAACTGGATTTGGATGTCCTCCCCTGGTACATAACCGGACAGACGAATCAGGTTCATGGCAAGATCTAGAATCTTCACTGGTTCACCCATATCTAGGACAAAAATCTCTCCGCCTTTCGCATAAGCACCTGCCTGTAGCACTAGTGATACTGCTTCAGGAATGGTCATAAAATATCTGATGATATCAGGATGTGTCACTGTAACAGGACCTCCTGATGC
>CAZACC010000008.1:3424-37606 GCA_964483545.1 uncultured Lachnospiraceae bacterium | reverse complement strand
CCTCTGCATCGATCACGGCCTGAGTTGCATTGATCATCTCATCTATGTCTCTGGTAATGTCGTGATCATAAACCTCACCTGCAAGAGTGTTAACCCTCAGGCTCTGGTTTACGCTGACATCGTAGGCAATAATCTGCTCAGAATATACATGGTCGATTAAATTGGTCGGATCAGAACGATCCTCGCAGTTAAAATAATGCTCCGGTCTCAGATCTCCCTCTGACCACTGGGTCTTGTCATAGGTGTATCCGATGGTATCCGTTCCAGGAATGTTTTTGAGTTGACTCAATATTCCATAGGCATCGGCACGCAGAATCAATTCTCCTGTCTCTGCTATATAATTGACGCTACCAGCCACTGGAATATATGCCGCATCTTCGCCAGCTGCCAGTGTAACTGCTGTGACAGGAATTGTATGGGTCTCATATGCATTCAACAGTGCACCAGTTGCTGTCAGGTTCACGGTTGTTGCTGTGGTTGTTGTATCCTGCAGTGTGAAGGTTCCATCGTCGTTTTTTTTGAAGTCTCCTTGAACAGCTCCTCCAACCTCCGCAGTATATTTATCAGTAGCTGAATCGTATGTGATATCATAAGTCGTTCCATTTACACTAATTGTAAAATCGGTTCCATTCTTTGTCACATCTGTACTTGCAAATGGTGTTTTGTATTCAATGGAAGATGGTGTCGTTGTTGCATCCATTTCATCATACGCAAGGCGAATTCTATGCACCTCATTGTCTGTCGGTGCCGGTGGCGTTGCAGCCAGGGTAGATACATCTACCTTGTGCGATACATACTTGATGGTATCAATATCTGCAGCATTAAATCCCTCGGTAATCGCAAATTGCTGTGCAGTATCTTTTTTATATGTTAGACTTTCCCCTGTTCTATAGCCTGTAAAGACGGTTCTGCCTGCATAGTCCGCATCGCCTGATGCGTACACCTGAGACTTTAACTCTTTTAGATTAGCCAGTACCTTCGCTCTGTCTGTAGCTGTCAAATCATCGCTGGAACCCTGTACACAATACTCATACATATCCTCTATCGCACCCTGAGTCGTCTTGAGTGCAGACTCTGTAACCTCCAACCAAGACCTTGCGTCTGGAATATTCTTCTCGTAGAACTGGGAGATTTCGTTCAGGCTACTGCGTAGACGCAGTGCGCGGATGGCTACGACCGGATCCTCGGAGGGTCTGGAAATTTTCTTTTGTGTTGAAACTTGTGTATTCAATCTGTCTAGAGATACCTTATTATTGTTAATATTGGTGTTTGTATTACTGGTCATCATCTTGTTGGTAACTCTCATACTCATATTTCTTCCTCCTTTTTCATCGGCTGCAGTACTGCATCGCTGCGGCCAAGGGGACTAAGCGACTTCCATGCTGCCTGTCTACCATCTGGTCAATGATTGATACTATACTCCGGTTTGTTCAATCAGCTTGTCATAAATTTCTGTCATGACTTGAATCATCTTGGATGAAAGATTATACGCATTCTGAAACTTCACCAGATTCAGCGCTTCCTCATCATTATCTACACCTGATACAGATAGTCTTTGCTGTGTTATTGCATTCGAGATATTCTGGAAGTTGCTCTGGAATGTATTGGCGCTATTCGCATTCAGTGCAATATCTGCTGTGATACATTGCAGGAACTCTGCCGATGAACAGCCTCGGAAGGACATCACATCCTGATCGGATTTGACCTTCAGCATTTCATCCACCAGCTCATTTTTATCTGTACCATCACTGATTTTCTTAGTTGTTGCAAACTTTCGAGAATTGGCTACCATTTCATCTGATACTGCAAAACTGGCTGCTGTCAGCTTATAATATGTATCCCCTCCGCTCTCTGTAACCGGACCAACATCACGGAATTTATACGGATTTTTGTTGTCTGTGATATTCTGTGCCATAAAGAAAACATCTGCATCATTACCATCGAGATCCTGTCCCTGTTTCACGATATTATTAAACGTTTCTGCAAAGGTACGTACCCACTCATTCATCTGTGACTGATAGTAGGGAATGCCTTGATAGTCAATGGCTCTGCCTACTTCAGCGTCCTGACCTACCAAGCCCGTGACACTCGTACCTGCTGCCAGATTAAAGGTATAGCTCTGTGTAGCTGAATCATAAGACCAGCTATCATATGCTAATTCAAAACCATTGATGTTGATCAGACCGTTCTCTGGTAATGTCGTCTTTGCCAGATTTGTCAGCCAGTCATCTGTAACCTCTACAGTAGCTGTGGGGTTGGTTCCACTTGTATTTGCTGCTGTCACTTTTCCCGTAAAATATTCCTCATTATTTCCGTCTCTAATCTCAATCAAGCCCTTAAGTTCACCGCCTAGACTGCCCCCATACAGATTAAACTGCAGTCCATTGGACCACTCCACGTTATAAAGTCCCTCTGCATCAGACTGATTTACCTTTTCAGATCTGGCGACACATCTAAGAGTATTATACTCATATCCATCTACCAAAGTCTGACCTGCAATCTTCACTGTGTACTTATTGGCTCCGGACAGCCCTTCGCCGCTCTCTGTCTTATAAATCGGAGTTTCCTTGACCTCTACATCTACAGCTAATGACAGCTGATCAATCAGCAATGATCTTTCGTCGCGCAGTTCATTGGCCGTGATACCCGTCATCTCTATAATGTTGATCTGTTTATTCAGATTCGTTACCTGTGCAGCAATGGAATTGATCTCATCAGTTTTATTCTTGATCTCTGCATTTGCATCCTGCTGCAGCTTAGTCAGGTCTGTTGTCATCTCATTAAAATATGTAGTCAGGTTGCTTGCAAATGCGATAAACTGTGCACGAACAGATTCATCTGCCGAGCTCTTCTTCAGTTCAGCGAGTGCACTGTAAAAATCATCATAGATAGCGGTAAATCCATCCACCGTCTCACTTTCCATAAAGTAGTTCTCAACCTGTTTCATATAGGAGGACAGGATATCATACTCACCCTGATTGGCATTATTATTCCAGTATTTTGTATCATAATAGACATTTCTAATCTGCTGAATAGCAGTCGTCAGTACACCCGCGCCAGCCATACCGTAGGTTGTATTGGTGCGCAGAGCATCGGCTGCCTTCTGGATGGCTTCCTGGCGGCTGTAGCCCTTGGTCTCTACGTTTGAGATGTTATTGCCAGTCGTATTGATTGATGCCTGTGCACTTGTCAGTCCTGTATATGCAATATTTAACCCAAAAAATGTTGATGGCATCTGCGTCACTCCTTTCCATTGTCTATTTTATTCATCGTCATATTTCTACTTTAAGTTGAGCAATGTTTGCAGCATATCGCTGATGACGTTAATATAGCGGCTGGATGCATTGTATGCGTTCTGGAACTTGATCATGTTAGTCAGTTCTTCGTCTGACGATACACCCATAACGGCCTCTCTCGCATCATCTACCGAAGTAACTGTCTTGGACTGTGTCTGTGCAATATTTTTATATACGGACCCTTCATTCGCCACCTGTCCGATCAAAGCTGAATAGTAATCCTTGAAATTCAGGTGCGCCTCCAGTATTGGATTCAATGTATCAAATGTATTGTCAAACGCCTGTGCCAATGCACTTGCCTTCGTATTATCAACTGTTCCGTCGGCATTGACAAAGCTGAGCAGAGATGCCTGCTTGAGTAGATCCGGATTGATTTTCAGGTTATTCGAAGTATACATCGAAGATATGTTGGAGGGGCTGCCACTGGTGTCTTCTGCTACATATTTATACTTTCCATAATCAGGGTCTGTTGGGTCGGTTACCTCTTTGTATCGTGCTGTTCCCAGTCTGACAAACAGTTCATAAGGACAATCCTCAGCAGTATCATAGGTTGGCAATGTCGTATCCGGATTGGTTTCCTCGCACAGCACATTATTCATCGCTGTCACGACACCATGGATTAGGTTGTCAAATTCAGCCTGAATGTTCATGAGCAAGGATGGCTGGATATCTCTTTCGTATGTGCCCTTGTCATCCATATCTGAATAGTCCGCTGCATGATCACCTCTCGCCAGTACGAGCGCCTTGAGCTTTCCAATATCACTGTCCAGATAGGATGATATTTCTTTGGTCAGGTCAAATACTGGTGTGTCTGAGTCCTGTGGCCATACTGGGGTATAGAAGCCTGTTCCAGGATCCATAATGGTGCCAATTGTATAGACTCGGTCTCTGGCTACGAAGATCGAACCTTCGATCTTGACAGATACGACTCCCTCCAGATCCTCATTGTACGATATATTTGCATAACCTGACAGTTCGTCCAGTAGCTGGTTTCTCTGATCTCTCAGGTCGTTTGCTTCTTCTGAACCGACCTCCAGTTTTCTGATCTGTTCATTTAGGGCATTAATCTGATCACCGTATTTATTGATGGTATCAACGACGCCCTTGACTTCGTTGTTTAAAGTACTTTGATATGAAGAAAGACCGCTATACACAGAATTGGCTCTCTCAATAAAACTTGCAGCCTTTGATACGAGCTGCCCTTGCACCACTGTGCTCGAGGGATCCTTTTGCAATTCTTGTACGGCCGTCCATAAATCCGAAAGCGACGTTTGAAAAGCCACACCTTCCATCTCTCCAAATAGTGTCTCAATCTCATTGATGACATCATATGAAGTCTCGTAAAATGCCGCTCTTCCTTTTTCCTCTCGATAGGTCTGATCCAAGAAAAAATCTCTGACCTGTCTTACCTTTTCATAGTTAACGCCCAATCCTACCTGCTGTGAGCTGATAGAACTGTTTCCAACATGACTATAGGTCCGGTCGCCAAGCAATACCTGCTGTCTGACATAGCCTACCGTATCCAGATTGGATAAGTTGTGTGAAGTTGTATTCAGTGCATTCTGACTTGTCTGTAAGCCTGATGCTCCAACGTATAAGCTTCCCATTAACGGCATGCTATCACCTCGTCTGCGGACTTTTTCTACTGTTTTGCATCGAAACCGCTGAATGATCCAAGAGTTCCGCCTGTATTGGCAGCTCCTCTGTCATAGTTTGCTGTTTCTGGTGCCTGCTTCATTGCCTGTATCAGATTCATATCAAAGGACACCAGTTCCAGTGCCTGTTTGATGAGCGCTGCATTCTGGTCGTTCACTTTTTTAATTCGGCGTACCGTGTCCTGCAGCTTGTCACTGACTGCAGCCAGTCTTGCCTGTTCCTTTGGTTGTCTGTCAAGCAAATGAATCAAGGTTGAAAGCTTCAAAGTCTCAACATCCTTGTTGATTACGTTGGCGATGTCTTTTGTCACCGTCTCTCGCTTCTGATCAAAATGACTGATTCTGTTAACAACGTCTTGTTCTTCATCCGTGATTTTTTGAAGTTCCACAATGTCCCCGCTCACGATAATCGGGGTCTTTTTCATTGATAATTCCAGTAGAGTCTCATATTCCGTATTTTCTGATTCCAAAACGGTCAATAATTCTTCCATTAAACTAGCCACTAAAATTACCCCACTCCCCAGGTTCTAATCTATTTAGAAACTCAGGTTCTCACTCTCATTGTACTTCTTCATCAGTTTGTCTGCGAAGGACTCACTGCTGACATTGTATGTGCCTGCATTGATCTTTTCCTTCAATGGTGCTGTCAATTCCTCTCTAATATCAGGAGAATCGGCAACTGCCTGTTTCAAGGTCTGGATATCCTTTCCTATGCTTGAAATCTGCACCTGATCAGACGGATTGGTCTTAGAAGTCTTATTGGCCTTCGTTGATTGATTCGTATTATAGATCTGGTTAATTTGGTTATATGCCTCTATACGCATAACGGTTCCTCCTTCCGTGGATATTAGGACATATCTATTCATCCTATATATTCTTTATCGGTCAATTCTTTGAGGACTTTAGAGCAAATTCATGAATAATTCTATTTTTTCTATAAAGCAAAACCCCTTCACATCGAAGGGGTCTCAATCTCGTCATTGAGGTGAAAGCCAATAATTGCATCCTTTAAAGAAGTAGAACTTTCGTTGAGCAAATCTGTTTCGTTTACTAGTACTACAGATTCATTGGATAGCTCCTGCACCTGTTGGAAAATCAAGTCCACCTTCGCAGCACTGTTATCTGCAGATTCTGCTATACCTTCAATTCGTTGGAATATATCCATCACGACTGCGGATAGCTTTTGTGAGGTCACACTAAAATCACTTACAATATCATTAATAGAACTTGAATCTCCACTATATTGATCTACAACTTGTAAAAACCCCTGATATTCATAACTCACATTCTCTGAAATATATGACAGAAGCTCTTTCGAGCCTTGAACCAAATCCTTTACAGCTGCCGTTACCTCCTCAACGACAGTACCTATCTTTTGTATATTTTGTGAGGTACTCATCGAAAGTTCTTGAATTTGCTTAGCAATTACGGCAAATCCTTTCCCATCCTCTCCAGCTCTTCCTGCTTCTATACTCGCATTCAAGGCAAGAAGACTAGTTTTGGAGGATATCTGTACGATAGACGTCAATAAAAGACCGATTTCGTCAATCACCTGCGCATTCTCAATTGCGGCTTCCAGTTGTCTGCTCGTGCTCTCTATAATTTTCTCTGCTGATTGAATGGAGGAAGTAACACTTTCTTTGACTTTTTGAGCTCTTTGAGAGATTCCCTCCGATATCTCACTGCCTTTCCCCGCCTTGATTGACATCATCTGTACCGCCTCCTCGATTTCCGAAGAAACTGTATGTAATACACTCGTATTATCAGATACCTGCCTCATGTCCGAGGAAACCTCGCCTGCATATTGATCAATATCCTGTATGCGATTATGGAATTCTCCTAGGCTGTCCACATTCTCATGAACTACACCATCTATAATGATTGACTTATCTGCTATCATACAAATCAACTGCTCAAGGGATCTTTTCATATCATTAAAACTATCAGAAAGCTCACCAATCGCATCCTGACTATCTAGATCACTCTCATAGGTAAAATCGCCCTCACTAATGTGTTGAAACCCTTGATTAAGCCTGGAAATTGTCCTAATCAAAGTAACTTTTCCTATACCAAAAGAAATTCCACCCACAACAACCCCTGCAAAGACGCAGGCAATTGAAAAATACAGTTCTGCTTCTGGGGTTTTGGCTATCATGAAAAATCTGGAAAATAAAGGAAATACGCTACCCATCATAATTCCCGCAATGATACTAAGACGACGATATCTCCTAATGACACTCTTCTTCACTTTATCCTCCCCTGCCCGATCCATTCTTTGCTTTGTCCCATTTACTTATTGTGTTTTTCTTCAAATTCCTTAGCAAACTGAATAAAAGCTTCTAAATCCATAGGCTCACCAAAATAATATCCTTGTATTTCATCACAATTCTGACTAAACAGAAAATCTGCCTGTTCTTTTGTTTCCACACCTTCGGCAATTGTTTTCATCTTAAGTTTCTTTGCCATCGCAATAATATATGGTACAATATTCTTATTATTCTCTACTGCAACATCATCGATAAAAGATTTATCAATCTTTAGATATTCGATTGGCAGACGCGTAAGATAACTCAATGAAGAAAACCCAGTTCCAAAATCATCTAACGCAATACGAATCCCTATATCATGCAATTTATTCAACATAGTAAGGGCATGATCAAAATCTCGCAAAAGATAACCTTCTGTTATTTCCAAATCCAAGATAATGTTTTTTTCCTTAACCTGAGGATTTTCCTTGATTTTATTGATAAACTGGTCTGTCTCTAGCTGTCTTGCCGATACATTAATTGCCAACTTGGTCTCGATCTGGTGCTCTCTTAGTTTCTCGTTAATGCGCAGAATTTCCTCAAACACCCATTCTCCAATTTTTTGAATCATCCCACTATTCTCGGCTATTGGAATAAATTTAGCCGGAGGGTACATCTGATTCTCCGCTATCTTCCAACGAATAAGTGCCTCTGCTCCTACAAGACACAGCTTCCCCTCTTCGTTTGCAATCTTTGGCTGCAAATAAAGTGAAAACTCGTCCCTCTCTATAGCCTCTTTCAGTCGAAGTCGTATCTCCAAAACTTCTCTATTTTTCTTTTCAATCTCATCTGAGATAAAGATATACGTTCCTTTCCCAGTTTTCTTGGCTACATTCAGCGCTGCATCTGCCTTCCGTGCCAACCCTTCCACCTCTTGTCCATCATCTGGCGAAATGGCAATCCCCACACTAACTCCAATTGTGATTTTTCTTCCCTCGATATTGTACGGCATCTGAATTGCATTCATAATATGTGTCACATTTTCTTCCACATACTCAGCACCAGCAATATTCTCCAAAATCACTGCGAACTGATCCCCATCTATTCGAGCCACCATATCTTTTTTACGTATGCTAGATTTTATACGTGCAGCAAACTCCTTGAGTACTACATCCCCCACCGAGTGCCCAAAGGAATCATTAATCAACTTAAATTCATCCATATCAATCATTAGGACTGCTATTTTTCGAGAATTCTTAATACTTTGAGCGAGCCTATTGCCTAGCCTATCATAAAATAATCTCCGATTTGGAATCATCGTCAGACAATCTAGATACGCTATCCTATATAGCTTTGCTTCTGCTTCCTTCAAATTACTAATATCAATGGAAATGGCAATATAATACTCCACCTCATAGTCACAATTCTTAAGGGCTGATATCGACATATGTTTTGGATAAAGCGAGTTATCCTTTTTCCTATCCCAAATCTCACCTTCCCAGTAGCCATTCTCTATAATACTGCGCCACATTTCCGTGTAAAAACGCTTTCCTTGCTTTCCTGATCTGAAGATTCTCGGATTCTTTCCAATCAATTCTTCTTGTGTATAGCCTGACATTTGCTCAAAAGCTTCGTTTGCGCGAAGAATCGCACCACGGTGATCAGTGATTATAATCCCTTCTAGCGTGACATTAAAAATTCGCTCTGTAATCGATTTTATATCACTGATTTTTTCCAATTTGTCGACATCCATATGTTTCTGCATGTTTTCCTCTAGAGCTCTAGGATTACTAGTCTTATTCTTAACCTGAGTCATTCATTCTCACCCTCTTATGCATCTCAAAGTAAGGTCAAACCATGCGATCTGAATTAAAGTCTAAGTTTTTTTTTATATTCTACAACTTATTTTAAATAATATCAAATTCCAGCCTAAAAAACAAGAAATAACAGAAAGAAACATCCGCCATTTTGTACGTGCAATTATGAAAATATATGATATAATATGTTGTGAATCAATAAATTCCAAAAAATTTAAGGAGGCAAAAGGATGAGCAAATTATATGATGGTTTAAATGAACAAATGAATTTTGAATTGGAGTCTGCATATATTTACGCAACTATGTCTGCATATTTAGATGCGCAGAATATGAAGGGCATGACTCATTTCATCGATCATCAGGTGAAAGAAGAAATGGAACATGCCGGAAAGATTAAGGCATTTTTACAAGAAACAGGTTATGGCATTAAATACCGTGCTTTGAATCCAGGAGATGGTAAATTTGCTTCTATTGATGAGGTATTTCAAAAAGCACTCGCTCATGAAAAGGTGGTAACTTCACACATTCATAGCTTAGTAAAATCTGCAAGAGAAGAAGGGGAAGAAAGAGTACTAAACCTTCTTGCATGGTTTGTTGATGAACAAATTGAAGAAGAGGATACATTTGGTGTTATTGTAGAAAGATTAGAAAGAATAAATGGTGCATGGAATGGACTTTATATTCTGGATAATGAACTTGGTGCGAGATAGTCTTTGCCATATATCATAGACAGATTGAAGGAGCGATTGTTTGATTATCATCGTTTATTCATTAAGTAAAGGATTCTCTTTAAAAAAGACTTTGATTTCACATAAATAGTGATTTCAAGGTCTTTTTATTGCTCTTATATCTGATATCCCTATTTCATGGCATAACAATGAGACAGAGCAAATATCTATCTAACCGAAAAAATCACAGGGAAAACCAGCAAAATTCACCAGCAAACCACTTAATTCT
This sequence comes from uncultured Lachnospiraceae bacterium, assembly GCA_964483545.1. GTDB lineage: Bacteria > Bacillota > Clostridia > Lachnospirales > Lachnospiraceae > JAAYYM01. The sequence goes on along the minus strand of CAZACC010000008.1, from coordinate 27,635 downwards.
TTATCTTGATTTTTCTGCTAGTATTTGCTAATATGGAAAGTGAGTTCAACTTATAAAAAAAGAAAGATTATATGATAAAAATAAAGACAAAGATAGATGATTACAAAAGAGAAAAGGAGAAAAGAAAATGACATTTTTTCGTAAAAAGAAGGGCAATTGTGGTGAGGCAAGTTGTATTGTTAATTATGTAAATCAAAGACTGGCTGGAGAAACTGTGGAACCGATGACAACGATTAAATACCCACTTCATCAAACGGTGTATGATTTGTTTGACAAATTTTTTAAAAACGAAGAAATGATTTCGATTTCCGCAAAAGAATTGCTTGATATCGTGACAAAAATGAGTAGCTTTGATGTGAATATGTCACAGATTTCATCAGACTTGAAAGATTTTGCAACGGAACTTGCAGATTTGAGTGAATCAAATCTTGCAATTGTAGAAGAGACAACAGCAAGCATGAATATGGTTTCAGATTCGGTAAATGATTCTTCTATTACCTTGAACAAACTGGCTGTAGATTCTCAGGAGTTGTTAAAGTCCAATCGTGAGGGCATGGAAGAACTAAACGAAATCAACATTTTAAAAGAAAATGTAATGGAAAACTCTTCTTTGATGAATACCAGAATTGAGGAACTTGTGAAATTAGCTGATAACATCACTGAAATTGTTAGTGGGGTTGGAGCAATTGCAGAACAGACAAATTTACTTGCACTCAATGCCTCTATCGAGGCGGCAAGAGCTGGAGAGCATGGAAGAGGATTTGCTGTAGTTGCAACAGAAATCCAAAAATTGGCAGAAAATACAAAGAGTAGTCTTGTAGGGATGAGTTCTTTTTTAACAGATATCCAATCAGCGGCAATGAATGGAAAAGATAGCATGAAAAACACAATCGAGTCCTCTACAAATATGAGTGCTAAGATTGAAAACGTGTATGGAACCATGCAAAAGAACATGGATTTACTACATGAAACAATTCAGGATGTTCAAAATGTGAATGAATCTATGAGTGGTGTGAAGATATCCACCGCAGAAATCAGCGAAGCGATGGATGCTTCTAGTAAGGATGCAGAACAGCTTACAACGATGACAAAAACAATTTTAGAGGATGTAGCTCATAGTAACGAACTCGCAAAACAGATTACGCAAATTGATGAAGACCTTTCTGGTGTCACACTTCATCTTTTCGATGCTTTACGAGGAAGTACGCATAATATTTCCAATGAAGAATTAGAAGCTACAATTGATAAAGCATTAAATGCACATCAAAACTGGTTAGGTACTTTGAAAAAAATTGTAGAAGAAGAAAAGACTTATCCATTACAGACCGATAGTACGAAATGTGCATTTGGACATTTCTATCATACAATTACGATAGAACATGATGCAATCAAGGATGACTGGAATGCAATTGAATCTATTCATGAACGCTTCCATTTGATTGGGCATCAGGTAATAGATGCCATCAAAGCTGGCGATTTCGAAGAAGCCAGAAAGTTATATCATGAAGCAGAAAACATTTCAAAGCAAGTCTTTACATTGTTAGATAAGATTAAGAAAACGGTAGCAAATCAAACCAAACAAGGAATTCGAATCATGGAATAATTGCTTACTGCTTCATAATGGATGAAAGTAGTGGGATTTGGGCAGATATACCTGTCCAAATCCCTTTTCTATTTGAAACGCTTGCTTAGATTCAGGTGCATTGATGGTGACCGTAACGGTGCAGTTGTTGATCGCTCTGGGGTAATTTGTCATTTCAAATCTCTTGTTCTAAATATGAAAAACTCACTATTGACTGAATTCATTCGAAGCAATATACTGTTTTTAGGCTGCAAAGGGAGATTTTTGCAAGGCTGGCAGGTAGGGAGGTTAAGTTGATGGGAGTCCTATATGAAACTATATGAATTGCTTTTAATTGCAATCGGATTGTCTATGGACGCCTTTGCAGTATCACTTTGCAAAGGCCTTACAATGAAAAAACTCAACCATTGCCGTGCTGTCACGATTGCACTCTTCTTCGGTGGGTTCCAGGCAGCCATGCCGTTCATAGGATGGCTTTTGGGGCGACAGTTTGAACAATACATCACCCGATTTGATCACTGGATTGCGTTCGTCCTGTTAGCGTTCATCGGTGGAAAAATGCTTTGGGATGCGATAACAGAAAAAGAAGACAGCGGAAGTGATAGCTGCGAGGACCGCTTTAATATCCAGGAATTATTTATACTCTCTGTGGCGACCAGCATTGATGCGTTAGCGGTCGGTATCACCTTCGCATTTTTCAATATGCCCATCTTGCCTTCCATTTCGCTGATAGGCTGCACAACTTTTGTTCTGTCATATATCGGCGTAGTGCTTGGTAATAGGTTTGGCATAAAATATAAAAACAAGGCAAAAATGGTGGGGGGCATTGTTCTAATAGCCATCGGAATAAAAATTTTAATTGATCATCTTACTATCTGACAAGTAGTACACTTCTTTTTGACAGATGCTTTACCTTAATTGTTAGTTTTCTTCCTCAAAACTAAAGTTTATTTAAGGGAATTGGTGTTTTGATAAGGGATTATTTCAATCGAATATAATATGTCAATTTCCCTTTTCCCTCTCGTTTTAATTCGCTGGCGGCTACCAGTTTTCTCAAGGCACTTTCAACAGAACTTATGCTAAGTGATGGGCAAAGTTCTCTGATATCCTGTTTTGTAAATTTTCCTATTTTATTCAAAATTGCCTTTCTTACCATATCTATGGCAGGAAGCTTTTCTTCTACGATGGAAAATCTATCCTCAAAATCTTTGTATGCCGCCAGAATGGTACTGAGTATATATTTTATAAACGGATTTGCATCCTCGGTACCTTCATGCCAGCCATATTGAGAACGATTTAATGCATCATAATAAAGGTCTTTATTTTTTGCGATTTTCGCTTCCAAAGATATATATTTTCCTACATAAAATCCACTACGATATAACAGCAAGGTTGTGAGTAAACGACTCATTCTCCCATTGCCGTCATTGAACGGGTGAATACAAAGAAAATCATGGATAAAAACAGGTATAGCAATTAAAGGTTCTAATTCAAAATTTCCAATAACTTTATTAAACTCATTGCAAATTTTATCAAGGGCTTCTGCAGTTTCATAGGGGGCAAGTGGTGTAAACAAGATTTTAGTATGCCCATCAGGATAGCTTGCACTGATATAGTTTTGAACATTTTTCGTTTGTCCTGCCATTGGATTATTCATATAGTTGTACATGATTTTATGAAGCTGAAGGATATAATTTCTTGAAAGTGGGATAGCATCAAAACTTTCATGAATGATAGTAAGCACATCACGATATCCCGCAATTTCCTGTTCATCACGATTCTTTGGTGTAGTCTTTTCCTCTACAAGCTGTTTGATACGAGTACTTGTAGTTACAATCCCCTCAATAGCATTAGAAGCCTCTGTACTTTGAATTTTAGCGATCTCCACCAATTTTCCCAGTTCTTCTGGGCGTTGTTTTAAATATTGCTCCTGCTTTCCAGCTAATTTGTATATAGCTGCAATATATCCAAGTATATCAGAATCCCATCTTTGATCCTTGATTGCTGTATAGTTAAAGTTTCTCATTCCCTTATACGCCTCTTTTCCCCTTAAATAATAGCATGAAAAAAGGGTAAAATCAACATGATTAAATTATTTTCCCTTACCACATGTGGGGTGATAAACGCAGTATTTGATGGCAGTCACCTGTAATATATATCATTTCCTATCATCCTCACTAATAATGCTCGGGGAAAGAAATTGCGCATAAACCCTACGATTTTCTGGTAGAAATCCTTTGAATATCCTTCCTGAATAGTTCATCTTTCCAGTCGGTCTCTTTAAACCCAACCAAAACAAAATCATCACCTATCACTATAGGTCTCTTCACAAGCATTCCATCTGTAGCAAGAATCTCATACTGTTCCTCATCACTCATAGTCGGAAGCTCGTCCTTCAGCTTCATATCCTTATAAAGCAAACCACTTGTATTAAAAAACTTCTTTAATGGAAGACCACTCATCTGATGCCAAGCCTTAAATTCCTCAATAGAAGGATTCCGCTCCTTAATCGGTCTTTCTGTATATTCTATTCCATTAGTATCTAGCCACTTCTTTGCCTTCTGACAAGTAGTACACTTTGCATAACATAAAAATTCCATCTTAGCTCCATCCCTTCCACACATTAGGTTGATACCACGTTCTTAAAAGAAGCGTTCAGCTTTCTTGGTATCATTACATTTCTTTGTTCCAAAAATCTGTATGTTCGATTTCATCCTCGTCTTCTCTCATTCTAACACATTTAGTCAGATAATAGTCTCTATCTCTTGCTTCCTTATAAGACTCAAAGCTTTCATCGATTATACCCACACGATACATTACATACACAATTTTCTCACCAGTCACATGACCAATACCAGGAACTGTGCGTGTCCAGAAATCTTCTTTCAAAACTTCCCGCAAAATACCAATATTACCAATTCCCACATTCATCAAAAGCTTTGCATGCTGAGCCGTTATTCCTGGCAGTGTATCTGGGCTTTGAATCATCATATCTGCTTGGACATTTTTCCCTTCTGCTAAGAACTGCATTCGTGCTTTTTCTGCTAATGCAGTTATCTTCTCAAGTCTTCCCTGATATCCGTCTATTATCCATTGCATTCTGTTTGGACACTGTAACCGCATCATTCCCATTCTGCTAATTTGTCCACACCTGGAGCTGGATTTTCCGGTCTGCTCCCCTACTTCTTTGTAGGTAAGTCCCTTTTCATAGTGAAGCCGAATCACTTCTTGGCAGGATTCCTTTAACTGCCCGATTGCAAACTCCAGACCTAGCAGCTGATCGTCTGTGGGCGATTTTATATTAAGCTTCATCGCCTTTAAAAGGTTCTGCGGATAATTCACTTTCTTTGTGGCTTTTTTCTCTGGCGCTTCTCCAACCTGTACTCCAATCAGCTTCTTAATCTGAGAAGCTGATGCGCTTGGATACATATCCATCATGTGCTTGGCAATACGTTTTCCTGATTCGACAGATTTCTCGTGATAAGCTGATGTTACATAATCATATCCCCAAATATGCTCTGGCGTTGCATACACTGCTATCGCCCAACCATATGCCTGACCCTTTTTATTCTTCTTCTGGCGAAAATCTCTTACACACAAATATGTAAGCATTTGAAGGTTTGAAATTGTACCCTCAAAGCCCTTCTCGCCTTCCTTTCCAAATCCGGCTTTCTGCTTGATTTCATAAGAAAATAATTCTGCATACGCATTGTCTTCTTCAAATAGACTCATAATCTTTTTCTGACGCCTTGATGCCTTTTCATCGCCCCAAAGTGCATCAAAATCATATCCATCTCGTCGATAGTTCACAAAGTATGGAAGCCATTTCTTAGAAATAAACCCTGCTTTTCCATCAAAAAATTTACCATAGGCAATTTCACCCTTACGTGCAATCATTGCTCTCCATTCCCAAGGATCCTTCGCTGGGTTTTCAGACCACCAATGCTCTGCAACCGTCCGCTCCTCCAGTGAAAAACCTGGAATTTCATTCTTAAAAAGCGGTAAAAATCCAACTTCATTTATATATGCAATTGCTTCTTCCACTGTATGTATACATTCTGGATCATCTGGCTCTACACCATACATGACCCATGTACCGCTCTCATTTCCCATGCCTTCTCCTATTCGCTCCGTCCAATGATATAGATTTTCTACAACATCTTCACATTGGCTTTTTCTCTTAAAGCAGTTCGATAATATTTCACCCTACTATGTTCCTGTTTCTTGACACTCCTTTTGAAAAAATTGCTGATGTAAATATACCAGTTCTTCCATGAAGGTTAAAGAGTCAACCACATATTGTCTGAGATAAACTCTTACAAATATATTCTGCACACGTATTACTTTTATAGATTCGGATTGCCGATAAAAGCATTCCACAGGAAGTCCATGGAGAATGGAAAAAGGACCATGTATCTCTACATAATCCTCCAACAACAATTTTTAAAATTCCAATGATTCAGAATCCAGTAAAAAGTCGTATACACTCATAATAAGAATACCATCTTCATTATAAAATGGTTGTACTTCGTCTAACAAAATGTAATATTTATCATCATCCTTTAATTGTTCTGTTATCCACGGATAAAAAATCTTTGGATCCCTATACTCAATATTGTCATATAGATCGAATGCCATCTCAATAATATGATCTCCTTTTACACCAGATTCAAGAAGATATGCCTTATATAGAGTACGTAAAAGATATGATTTACCACAACGTCTTATTCCTGTTATTATCTTAATTAGTCCATTATGTTTTCGCTGAATTATCTGACTCATATAAGATTCTCTTTTAATAATTGTATCCATGATCTTCACCTCTATAAGATATTTGGGTTAGTATTTCCTTAAATCTCTTATAGTATACCATTAATAAATTGCAATTTAAACATCAAAAAGAGATTTCAGTATATTTCTTAACTTCCTACGTTTTTTAACCCTCACTGACTATGTCTTGGCTTCAATCATCATCTTCTCCATGCAATATTGTTCTGCCCAAGTTCTTCACCTCATTTCTATCAGAAGTTTATTTCACATAATCAGAACTCTCATTTGACAAATCGGAAGTTACAGTAAAATATTTTTCTTCGTAGAAAGAAGGTATTCTGTTTCTGGCTTTCTTACCATTACTATACTCAAAACACCATTCACAAAAAGTGCTGCTCCAATCCATACGAATAAGCTATCAACACCTATAATATCTCCAATAGGCCCTGCAATGATAAGGCCTAACAAATATGCAAAGCAACTAAGAGTGTAGAGCAAACTTGTAACGCGACCTAATTCTTCATGCAGAATGCTCTCTTGTCCAAATGCATTAAATGGAACATTAAAAAATGGTATGCCAATCCCTACACAGAGAGTAACGATGATACAAACCCCAAATAGAGATGGTGGTAATGCTCCGATAATCAATATGCAAATTCCAATTGCTGCAACGGAGAGTGAAAACACATGAAGCTTTCGTTTGATTTCTCCGCAAAACCCAATTAGTACAGAACCTAAAATCGCACCAACAGCCGCTGCAATTTCAACATAGCTTGCTTGCAGTTCTGTACCGCCATAATGCGTTGCTATCAAAAGTAAAAACATAGCATTGACCGGCATATATAAAAATCCTGTCAGTATATAATGCGGTGTCGCACGATACAGGGGCTTATTCCTTTTCAACACATGTAAGCCATGCTTAAACTCTTTCCAAAAATCAGGGGGTTCCTCCGCCTTATATTCTTTTTTAGGATCGTTGATCTTAACGAGCAGCAAACAGATAATTGCAAATGCAGCACCGATTACATCCACAAACATAACATATTCCATATCCACGTATGTAATAAGCAAGGCTCCGAAAGCCGGACCGATTAGGTTTCCTGCTCCATTCACAAACTGTGCCCACCCACCCGCTTTGACGAGTTCCTTTTCGGGAACAAACAAAGGTATGGCGGCTTGCATGGATATACTGTGAAAAACAGAACCGATACCTCTGACAAACAACATTAGATAAATAATCCATGTGGGCGGCGAGGAGGGCATTAAAAACGCTGCCGCCAGAATAAGGCTTGAAACGGCAATGCCTCCATCAGCCACCATCATGACGGTTTTCTTTTTATTTCTATCAATATGCACTCCTGCGAATGAACCAAATATGAGCCCCGGTAAAAAACCTACAATCGCCGCTATAGATAGTGTTACCGTTGAACCGGTTAGTTTCGTCAAATACCATATAATTGCAAACTGTACTGCGGAAGAACCTATTATTGAAAATGCCTGCCCTGCATATATCGTGAAAAACTTTTTCTTCCAGACGATCATAAAAGCCCCCTCCTTGCTATGTCAATAAACTTCTATGATAAGCCGCCTTGCCTTTGTCGATATATAAAAGGCTGTCGGCGACTAAGCTGATAAGCTCTCGGTCGTGGGTGATGAGAATAATGCATTTGCCTTGCTTCGCCAATTTTTTTATGAATTGTGCGGTAAGGCGCATATTCGCCCCGTCAAGACCGCTTGTAGGCTCATCGAGTACCAAAACTTCTTTTTCGTATGCGACTGCAAGAGCAAGGAGCAGGCGTTGTTTCTCTCCGCCCGAAAGAGATAGGGGATGACGGCTTTCCATGCCCTCTAACCCTACTTCTGCTAAAAGCTTCGTTATCTTTTCTTTTGTAACTCTTTTCTTTGTGCTCCCGATTAAAAATTCATCCTCTACAGTAGGCGCATAAAGCTGATAATCACTGTCCTGCTGTACAAAGAACGTTTTCCATACTCTTTGATTACTCTTTGTTTCTTTTCCGTCTATAAAAATTTGTCCGACATTTTGTTTATGTAGTCCAGTGAGGACACGGCACAGTGTTGTCTTTCCTGCGCCATTGCCACCCAATACCGCCATTGTCTTACCTTGTTCGGTGGAAAATTCGACTTCATCCAAGATTTTTTGACCGCCGAGCGCAATAGAAAGCCCTTTTGCACAAAAAAAGTCTTTTTCATTATATGGCATACGCTTATCTACATTTATTTCCGGCTCTGCAAACAGTCGAAGGCCCATATTTTTCAATTCATCATTTGTCAAAGCGAGAGCTTCATCCCTTGCATATTCGCCTATGATTTCTCCTTTTTGCATGTACATCATTTTATCAAACAAGCCTTTTGCATAGTGCAGACGGTGCTCAGACAAAACGATTGTAGTTCCCGCCTTTTTCAGCTTCGTGAGCAATCCTCTAAGATGCGTGATTGTATCGCTGTCCAAGTTTGCGGAAGGCTCGTCAAGCACCAAAACCTTGGGTAGCATGGTATAGACAGAAGCAATCGCGACCTTTTGTTTTTCTCCGCTTGAAAGAGGGAAAATGCTTTTACCCAGCAGAGGTTCTACCCCAATTTGTGAAACGGTTTGCAAAAATCGTTCTTCCATTTCTTCTCTGGGCAGAGCGTTATTTTCCATACCCATGACAATTTCATCCGTTGTGTTGGAAGTGAAAAACTGGCTGCGGGGGTCTTGAAACACGCTGCCGACAATCGTTCCAATCTCATTAATCGGAATTCCCTTTACATTTCTGCTGTCCAAAAAATACTCCCCCGTAAGCTCTCCCGAATAAAATTGCGGGCATAAGCCATTCAGCACTCTTGTAAGGGTTGTTTTTCAGCAGCCACTTTTACCGGTGAGTAAAATAAATTCGCCTTGCTTAATGTCAAGGGAAATGTTCCTAAGCTGTTCTTTTCCTGTGCCGGAGCCATAAGAGAAACAGAGTTTATCCAGTTTAATCACCTTACATCACCTCCATAATCGTTTTATCCGTCACAAAAACTAAAATGATCACCATAAAAGATATGATAAGAGCCAAGGCATCTCTGCCCGTAAATTTCACATCATTAAAGCTGACAACCTCATTATGAAAACGCACACCGCGAACCGTAACGGAAGCGGCCAGTTCCTCCGATATTTTTGTTATTCGGATGACAAGGGGTATAAATACATTGCTCAATACCGAGGGAAGGTGGGCTAATGTATGCCAAAAGCCCACGCCTATCCCACGGAATTTTTCCGCATTTCGTATATATCTGTATTCTTCTGAAAAGGTTGCGGGAAACCGAAGCATGGTTGCAAGTCCGATGCCTACCGCCTTTGGCAATCTCATAGCGTAAAATGACGCTAAAAGTGAACCCGTAGGTTGTTTTGCCACAATAAGGGCAAATATCATTGCAGGGAACGCCTTTCTTCCTAAGGAGGTTAGAGAACCTATACTTGAAAAAAAGATTGTTGATGTATTTGGCAGGTCAATGCTAAGGAAGAATACGCAAATCCTTGTCAGCCCCCATATCACTGCATATCCAATTAAGTATGAAAAGAGTTTTTCGCCCTTTAAAGCAATTATCAGCCAAACAGCAGCAAGCAGAAACATAAAAAACAGTGTGACTTCGTGGTAGATGATAAGCCCTGCGCCTACGCATCCGAACAGTAAAAACAGGTATACACGAGGGTCAAACACCGTGTTTTTTTCATTTATCATGCCACCCCTGCTCCCTTGAAATGTTTAAGTAATATTTTAGTGCCGATAAAATAACCGAGTATAGCTGCCGCTATGGCGGATACTGCCTGTACTGTTATAAAAACAGGGTCGGTAAATGTTGCAAGAGAAGTTTCAAACATTGTCTGTGCGGTGGTTTGATCCATACCCATCCCCATAAATGCCTTTACGGAACTTTCGGGCATTATTAACATGGAAACAAGGGATCCAAAAGAAGATACAAGCCAAAACAGGCAGTAGGGAATGACACCGCACCATTTTGTTTGCCAGCCACCGCCTAGCATAATAAGCTCGCCGATTATACCGCACAAGAGATACATAATCGGTGTAGCGACCGTGCCTGTTATCATAAACATAAGAGCAAATGGCAGGCAAAACACAAATATCGTGCCTGTACGAGGGCTTTTATTGATGAGCAGCAGATAAACGGAGCCGCCGATTATCGCAGGGATGACGACAGCAAGTATGAGGGAGACATGTACTCCTAACGGCTGTAAAAGTGGTGATACCACAAAGAACAAAACAAGCACCACACAGCTTAACAGTACACCTAAAATTAAATCCTTGACGCCAATATATTTTCTTTCCTTTTTCATGAGTAAATCCTCCTAAATTTTGTTGATAGTAAAGTCGATTGATTTTGCCTGCATATTCCATAACTTTGCGTAAAGACCGTTTTTTTGCATAAGCTCGGCATGCCGCCCCTGCTCGGAAACTTTCCCTCTGTCCAAAACGATGATGTTGTCTGCATTTTGAATAGTTTTAAGCCTGTGCGCTATCATGATAACCGTCGTGTTTTTCACAAGCTCGTCGATTGCGTTTTGCACCAAAACTTCATTTTTAGCGTCCAAACTTGCCGTTGGCTCGTCCAATAAAAGTATAGGCGCTTTTTTGAGCATGGCTCTCGCAATTGAAATTCTCTGTTTTTCACCTCCCGATAATGTACTGCCGCCTTCGCCGATTATGGTATCGTAACCGTCAGGAAGTACCTCGATAAAATCATGACAGCCTGCCTTTTTTGCAGCGTCTATCATTTCTTCTTCCGTAGCGTCCTTTCTACCGAACATAATGTTTTCACGAATGGTATCATTGAAAAGATAAACATCCTGCATAACCATTGAAATATTTTGCTGCCATAACTCCGGGTTAAGCTTTATTAGCCCTGTGTCCCCGCAAAGGATTCGCCCCTCGCTGACATCCCAAAATCTTGCAATTAAACGGAGTATGGTTGACTTCCCGCTGCCCGAAGGTCCTACAATCGCAGTCAGTGTATCTTTTTGAATTGCAAAGTTTGTGTTGGTGAGCGCCTGTTCCGTTTCTTTTGAATAGGAAAAGCTCACATTTTCAAAGCAAATATCTGAAGTTTCCTCTATAATTTCTTTGCCCGTCATTTCTTCCTGCGACATTGTTGCGTCAAGCCTTTTGGCGGAAGTATAATTCCCACGGAGTATCATTAGGTTCGCTACTGACATGGTAATCGGACTTAATATTTTACTGCCTATGACAATAATTGCGATGAAATTTACAATCGTCAAATTTCCGCCAATTAAAAGATACCCGCCTGTGATGCATAAGAGTGGTAATCCAAATTGTACGATAGAGGTACAGAGCCGGAGCAAACTGCCCCCGCCGCTTTCCGACTTGATATGTGCCGTCATTAAATCGTGATAGGCGTTTTTGAGTGTCTGAAAGCCTTCGCCCGTTTGGTTATAGCTTTTTAGTATCTGCATCCCTCTTAAATATTCGTTCAAGCTTGTTGTGGCCTTATCTTTTGCCTCTGCAACCCTTACGGAATTTTTATCGAGTATTTTCAGGAACAACGCAACTAAAATTGCCGTGACAGGAACAGATATATAAAACGCCAACGCCAAGGTAGGATTATAGATATACATAAAAATGCCGGTCAGTATGCAGGACAGAACGGCGCTGAAAAGCTCCGACAAACTGCCATTCATTGCCTGTGCGATATTGATAAAATCCCCGTCATAGTTGTTAATCACTTCCCCTGTTTCCTTTTGTGCAAAAAATCCCAACGGAAGTCTGCGGAGTTTTTGCACATATTCAATTCTATCTTCAGCAATGTGTTGCGCCGTAGGGAAGAATTTGTTTTTATATGCCCATAGTACAATAAAAAACTGGAACACACCGTATATCAGCAGTGCGCCCGAAGTTATCCATAATGTAGTAAAGTTAATAACCCCTGGATTTTCAAATGCCGCCGCCAGCATATTGATGGCGACATAAACGATAAGTGTGGGAAGTATAGAGGAAAAGCCATCTAAAAAACACCAAACAGCAGGGCAGATAATTTGCTTAGGCTTGTTGAAAGTCAGCTTCTTTATTGCGTTCTTCATCATTTCACCCCGCATTCTTCTCTTGCAATCGCCCAATGGTCAACTTTATTTTGAATATTCCAAAGCTCGCTGTAAATCGTGCTGTTCTTCATTAAACTTTGATGATTGCCTCGCTCGGCAATTTTCCCCTTGTCAAGCACCAATATTTGCTGTGCATTTTTAATGCTGGGCAAACGATGGGCGATTACAATAACGGTTTTACTTTCAATCAAATTATCAATTGCCCGTTGAATTAAGTTTTCATTTTCAGCGTCGGAATAAGCAAGTGCTTCATCTAATATAACAATGGGAGCGTTTTTGAGCATTGCCCGCGCGATTGCAAGCCGCTGCGCTTCGCCGCCGGAAAGCCCTATCCCGCCACTTCCAATTTTCGTTCGATACCCCTTTGGCAAATCCATAATAAATTCGTGGCATTGTGCGGCCTTAGCCGCTTCCTCTACTTCTTCTGCGGTCGTTTGTTTATTCATGCTTATATTGCCGTATACCGTATCGGAAAACAGATAAGTGTCCTGAAATACAAAGGAAACTAAATCCATCAGGTCTTTAGGGGCAACATCTTTAATATCTATACCGCCGATGGTGATACTGCCCTCCGACACATCCCAAAACCTTGATGTAAGCTGACCTATCGTAGATTTGCCGCCTCCTGAAGGACCCACAAGAGCGGTCATACTATTTTGCGGGGCAATGAAACTCACATTATCTAAGGCTAAAGCATATGTCGGATCGGCGGTATTTTGATATGAAAAACTTACATTCTTAAATTCAACGGCATAGTCCGTGGGCATTTGAGGTTGATAGGGTGTGGGGATTGGCTCGAGTGCCATAATATTGTCAATGTTTTTAAGGGCAATCGTCATTTCCCCCATTCGCGCGCCAGATGTTACAAGCTCCATAAGAGGGGCAATAACGGCAGGCGTTACCACCAAGCCCATAATGACGGAAAGGTATGTAGTCGGCTCATTGGAATTCAGATAAATCAGCAAAGTTCCTACGGGCAATATGACGGATAAAAGGGAAATAATAATCGTCTTATATCCCTCATAGAAAGGCGCAGACCGTTTATATAGCTTTACTTCCCATGTCCCATATTTTTTTGTGGCGTCGTCTAAGCCTTTGGTTACGGTTCCCGTAAGCCCGAACAATTTAACTTCCGCAATGCCTTTTACATATTCGCCAAAGGAACCCGTCATTTGTCCCGATACCGTAGCCAATCCCGTCAATATGTCCTGTCCTCTGTTGCCGCCCCATACAAGCAGCTGCAAAACACAGGCAATCACGATGGCAGCTACCACCGAAAGCCCAAGCCAAATGTTAAGACTGCCAAGTCCGAGCAGTAAAGTCAAAACCGCAAAAGCCGAGCCGATTAAGTCGGGCAGCAAATGGGCAATAAATAACTCGATTTTTTCAATACTCTCATCCATCGTTTTCTGTACGCTGCCTGTCGTGTGCGAGGTGAAAAAACCCATTGATAATTTTCCTAAATGCTCCATGACTTTCACGCGGATGCCGTACAGCACTCTGAACGCAATTTTATGAGCGCCAAGACTTCCTAAAAATGAAAAAGCACCGTTCAATATCAAGCTCCCTAAAGCAGCCAACGACCATAAAACAATGACGCTTTGCGAACCTGCGCCCATTAGGAGTTCCTTCGCTATCATATAAACCGAAACATACGGAACCATACCGCAAAGAGTTCCTATTGTCATAAGGGCGCAGCTTAAAACAAGTTTCCATTTTCCCTCGGAAGCAAGGAAAAATAGCCTTGAAAATGTTGATTGATTAGTATTCAAAAAAGCTCTCCTTTCACATAGCCTGCAAATCCGTACTCCGTACTAGCTAGAAATCGCTAACTTATCTGCAATTATATAGATTGTGATTTTGAAAATCAATAGGTTGAAAACCAATGTATTTGATACCATTGACTGTCGGGAATCCCCGTGATACAATATTTTTAAGGGTTTTTTATGAAAAATATCGACGCATCTATTCCCTTAATCGAAACGAATTAATCAAAAACAATACGAATAAAAGTAAGGGTTGTATAAATGGAAAGTTACACAAGCACCGCCGATATGCTTTTTCAAATGCAGACGAAACAGAATTGGACAAGACAAAATACGGATTATGGATATATACTGATCCCTCCTCCTCACATGGCAGAAGGGCAAGCGGTTATATGGGGCAATCCTGAAAGCTACTGTTTCTTTAATACGGATATTTTGCTTCGGGCGGCATTGTTAGAAAGATATTATTATAAGCAAAAATGCATACAAGTGACCTTGGTAGAGGATATCAATCTCGAATACTATCAAAGCAAGGCTGAAATATACGAGCCTAACGCTGGTTTATTCTGTGCGATTAATAACATACCGCAACCGTGGTTTCAGCGGCTTCCGGCTGGCGCAAAACAGAGAGCTGTTTCTGTAGTTATGACGGAACAGTTTTTTGCGGAACAAAACATTGTTCTGCCACCGAATGGATGGGATAGAATTGCTACTGAAATAAGAGGGAAGATTTTCATCCCTAAAATCGAGCTTATTTTACGGGATATGAAAAATATACAGATAAATAAGGATGCGTTTGATAGTATGCTTCGTGCAAAAATGATGGAGATTTTCGCATTGCTCTTAGACTATTCCTTTGAAAAAGAAAAAAGTGATAGCTCTGCCATTTCTAAAAAAAGCAGAGAAACAGCAAAACGGGCATTGCTAATTTTAAACGATAATTATGTACACCCTCCCGTCATAAATGTGCTTGCTGATTCGTTGGGGGTGGATGTTGCTACTTTGCAAAAAGCGTTCAAGCAAATTACAGGACAGACAGTATATGAATATATCGTTGCTTTACGAATGGAAAATGCTCTTTCTTTGTTTGAAAATAAATCTTTAACGATTGAAGGAGTTGCCAAAGCTGTCGGATACCAAAGCAAGGCAAACTTTTACAGAGCCTTTGAAAAAGCTTACGGCTTCAAACCAAATGAGCTTAGAAAGCAAATACTTAATGGATAGTAAGGATTGTGTTTTTATGCTTCAATACTATATCCTGTAACGCTTCTATTCTTATCCGCGTGGCACTTACAATAGCTTCTATTCGTTCTGCTTCCATGTATTCTGATTGATGGAATACATTTCTAATATCTTCTTCTAACATTTTCAATTGGTCAAAGGGAATCCAGCTAAAATCAGATACCAATTCCATTTGCCTTGATTCGCTTGCATAAAACGGTTTTGTCTCAATAACCTCATTCCCATCGATAGATTTCGTTAATTTGTTATGCCACAGACTGGTGCCGCTATCAAAAATAGGAGCCGGGCCAATCCATTCCAATGTATTTACATTTCGTATTGCCCCAAAGTTTCCAAAGTGTCGATCTGTGTTGGCCATCAGATAATCAAAGACCAGCATGTAATCAATGGATTCCTTCATCCCCGAGATACCCAGTTCTTGGCTTGCCAACATAAAATGCTCATAAGAAGAATGTTGGCTTCTTTTCTTGAGACTTCGATTGAGGCTGACCGCACTGACCAACTCCGTCTCCGTATCAATAAAATCCTCGCAGACACTATAAGGCACTCTATCTTCCCACAATAGGGAATATGACACAAAATTTTTACACCCCAATCTTTCATGCAGCTTGGTTGCCACTACTTCATTCAGCGGCTCTTGCATGTAAGGATTGCTTCCCGCCTTTATTAAACATCTTTTCCCATGCAAAATTTGCCACTTCTTTTTCAGCCAACCATCTGAAGTATTACAGGGTGACATCATATCAATTTTATGATTATTGAGTGGCTGCTCGAACAAAATATTTCCAACATCATCCGAAAACCTGTTTTCAAAAAAATTAATCTTCGACCATGTCAATCCGCTATTCTCCGGTTTCATCCAATATTGATCGGATAAACTCAATCCGTAACATTTTGTCAAAAGCTGTTCCGGCGAATGTATTTCCATTTTTTCTAATGCCACTCTTATTCCGGAACGACTTGCAGGAATTGCTCTCCCATACCACCATTCATTTAAGTCCTTCTTGTTTGGGATTCCGGTTCTGGCATCTATACCAATTGGAAGATAAGATATTGCATGAGGTCTTAGTACTTTTATGATGGTTGCTGTATCGTCATCTAGCTCCAAATCAACAACAGCTATATTTTTATTCATCAATGTACATTTCATCAATCTACCCCTTTATATCTATCAAAACCCAAACAAATTGGATGCATTAAAAAATATATCATTTGGCATACAAACTTTATGTTTCTCACAAAATGAGTTTATAAATTCACTTGTTGGTTCCTTATGATTTTGATATTCGTTAATAAGTTCTGTTTTTATTTCTTCACGTTTCGATCTGGCATTTTCCCCATCTACATAAATAATTCCGTATAATCTTCCATATGAAAGGTATATTTCGTATGGTCCGTCTTCTAAAGAAAACAAACTAACTTCAATTACTCCATCATATACTTCATTGATTTCTAAATAAGTATTATTATAATGCCTTGCCTCATCTGAAAAACATTCAGTCACATCTTCCCAATTATTCAACTCTCTTTCACTCTCTTTCATACGACACCTCCATGATAGATACAGTATAATATTCTATCGGCAAGAAATCAACACTAACTATCAATAAGTGGTTAACCCTTTCCTGTGTCTTACTATTATTTAAATACTTCTAAGTTAGCTACTGACAGACCTTTATGATTCAAAAAGAGCAGATTTGCATTTTTGCTTAGTTAATTCGTTTTTTAATTCTATTTTACTATTTCCAAGAATCTAATCATTCTCTCAGAAAATTCCTTTGATTTGTTCTTAGATTTTTTATGAATCGAAATAGATTACTATATTCATTCTCAATACACTTTTTCTCCGTCACTTAGCCTGCGACTTCATGACATACACACTAGGTGCACGGCACTGCAGCGTTTATAATAGCAACACCGCATCTTAGATTATCCCTTCCAATACAAATCACTTTTCTATTATATCAGTTTACAATCCTTTAAAATCTCCCCTCGGATCTCATGGATTGCCATACTTCTGTCTTACCTGTAGTTCCAAAATCAGACAATCAGCTCTTTAAAAACATACAACAGCTGGGTCTCTTGGGTGATTGCATATACTCTATTCTCATTATGAGAAAACTCGAGAGCTTCAGCCGCACCTTTACTTTGAACTAAATCTACATCAAAGGAGACTGTTTTGATGAAATAATTCTATAAATAAGCCGAAAAATATTCTTTGATTATCACATTAACATATTCATTATTTATATAGTTCCTTCAATGTAATTAGCTTCGTGTCTTCTCCTCTGTTTTCTGTAACCCAATCTGAATATCCAGACAATGAAAAGAGCAAGATCGTTTTCACTCTATATTTTCCCGAAATCAAATTTGCCCTTCTAAGAGTCGTCTCATAAATTGATTTATCAATTTTTTCATTCTTGAATTTGCATTCTCCAACGACTGCCGTTTTGTCAACCTCAGAAATACCGACAACGTCAATATCCGTGGATTGACCTTTTCTTTCACCATTTTCATCTATAACATTTTCGATTCCCCACCAACTGCCAACATTAGTTATAAATGAGCCCCATTCATTCCGTACACCCATTTCTAGAGTATAATGTCTACACATATCTTCAAATACACTTCCCATAAATGAATGTAATGCTGGTCTAACAACCTTTTCATAGTAGAGGTCACCTTGACCTAGTTCAATAACACTGTATGCTTTTGGAATAAATTCATACCAGAATTTGAGCATACTATCTTTCAATACGTACTGTGTCTTCTTTTTATTCTTTTCTTCTGTTATGCATTTTTTCTTCTCGATAAGTCCAACACTGATTAGTTTGTCCAATGAATACAACACGGTTGTAGCATTCTCTTTGATCTTATTTGCAATCGTATTTATGGTATTTTCCCCAAA
This sequence comes from uncultured Lachnospiraceae bacterium, assembly GCA_964483545.1. GTDB lineage: Bacteria > Bacillota > Clostridia > Lachnospirales > Lachnospiraceae > JAAYYM01. The sequence goes on along the minus strand of CAZACC010000008.1, from coordinate 9,246 downwards.
TGCAATCTGCTCAATAATGTTATTGACCAGTGTAATGTCTGTAAACTCCTGAATCAGTAGATTTCTAGTTTCATCAAATAAATAACCATCTTTTCGAAAGAAAAGTCTCTTTATATTCTCATCTAAACTTTGTTTCGGATCTATCATAGATAAATACTTTGCCACACCACCTGTTACCCCATAGAAAATAGCTTTATCCTCATAAGAATAATCTGGAACAAAAAGTGCAGCATCTCTGTAATTGAAAGCTTCTAATTTGATTTGGTTATCTCTTCTTCCAAATAGTGGACTCTTCTCGCTTAATACTTTCTTTTCCATAAAGCTTAATGCTGATCCACACAAAATCAACATCAGATGCTTATCCAACCATTTTGTATCAATAAATTTTTGTAATACTGATAAAAAAGATTCGTCTTTTTCTGCCCAATATGGCAATTCATCAAGTGCTATAATTAATTTTTCATCTGATAATTTTTTTGTTACATAATCAAAAAGCATATCCAATGATGAAAATGTCACGTCCTCTAAATCTGGATCTAGTACAGATGTTACTTGTCTAGTGAATAATTCGAAGTTTCTTTCACTACCCACTTTAGTCGCAGTATAAAAGATAGCTTTCTTTCCTTTGATAAATTCCGTAATTAACGTTGATTTACCAATACGTCTCCTTCCATATATAACCGACATTCCAAAATTTTTCTTACTATATAATTGATTTAATGACTCTAACTCATTCTCTCGACCAAAAAACATAATGTACCTCCTTTTGTTCAGTTTGGTTTGATTCAGTTTAATTTGAATCAAATTGTTCTGAATTAAATATAGCACTTTGGTTTTATTAATGCAAGGATTCACTATTCTTTTGCCCATTTATATAAATTTAATTGCAAACGTTCCCCCTTGATTTTTCATCTTACAGTTATTCGCAAGCTAGTTCATACATGGTTCTTGGACTTGGACTAAATCACTTAAGTAACGGTTGTTCTTTAAGTGTATCCTCTACCGCTTCCTGAATTCTTTTTAAAGCTTCCTCAAGTACTATTCTTGGACATGCCACATTGATTCTTTGAAAGCCTGTCCCGCTTTCACCAAATATCTTTCCGCTATCCAGCCATAATTTAGCCCTGTTAATTATCAATTCATCAAGTTCATCTGCGGATAAACGAAGCGTTCTGAAATCAATCCATACAAGATAGGTTCCTTCATGCTTTACCATCCTAACACTCGGAATGTTTTCTTCAAAAAATTTCTGTGTATATTTGATGTTATCACCAACATATTCATGCATTGCCTGATACCAAGTTTCCCCATACTTATAAGCTACTTCACAAGCTACAAGTCCCATCACATTTAACTGGTTATAACCAGCTGCACGAACCTGTTTTCGAAATAGGCTTTTTAACTTAGCATTTGCTATAAATATATTGGAAATCTGAAGTCCAGCTAGATTGAACGTTTTACTTGGTGCTGTACATGTGATTGTAATATCTTCAAATTCCTTTTTCAAATTGGCAAATACACTATGTTTTCCTTGGAAGATAAAATCCGCATGTATTTCATCACTTACTACAATCACATGGTGTTTCACACATATTTCTCCCAGTCTGACCAATTCCTCGCTACTCCAAACACGTCCCACTGGGTTATGTGGATTGCATAAGAAAAATAGTTTGATTTTTTCTTCTATGATTTTGTTTTCAAAATCTTCAAAATTGATATGATACCGATTATCTTTTTCTAAAAAAAGTGTGTTGCCGACTACCTTTCTTCCATTATCCTCTATTACTGCATAAAATGGATAGTATACTGGCAATTGAATCAGTACTCCATCTCCCGGATTAGTAAAAGCCTTTACCGTCATGACCAGAGCAAATACAATCCCAGGTGTTTTTATCAGCCACTCACTATTCACATTCCAATCATAATGATCCTTCATCCATCGCTGAACGATTTCAAAATAATCCTCTTGTACTTCACTATAGCCAAATATCCCGTGATCTACCTGTTTATGGAGTGCATCCTGAACAAAAGATGAGGTTTTAAAATCCATATCCGCTATCCAAAGTGGAAGTAGATGATCAGGCATACCTCGGCTCTTAGCAAAATCATATTTCAGGCACTTTGTATTCCTTCTGTCAATTACTGTGTTAAAGTCAAGATTTTTTTCCACCATTCAGTACCTCCTTTGCATCTGTAAATGCCTCTTCCAAATCGGTTATAAGATCTCCTGCTTCTTCTATTCCCACAGATAGTCTGAGGATATTTTCCGTAATACCATTTTTCCGTAAAATATCTGCTGGAACATCAGCATGTGTCTGGGTGATAGGATATGTGATTAACGTTTCCACACCACCCAAGCTTTCCGCAAATTGGATAAGCCTAACCTTTTCCAAAATAGTCTGTGCAAATTCCTTTTCATTTACTTCGAAGGTGACCATTGTTCCAAATCCCCTGCTTTGTTTTTTCATTATTTCATGACCCGGATGTGTGGAAATCCCAGGATATATTACCCTTTTCACCTCATTCTGATTCGATAACCACTCTACTATCTTAATTGCATTCTCCTGTGCCTTCTCCATGCGAATTCCCAGTGTCTTAATTCCTCTAAGAATCAACCAACTGTCAAATGGTGAAAGACCAGCACCAGTCGTTTTAATAATGAACCTTAACTTCTCACTGATATCTGCTTTTGAAGTCACTAGAAAGCCTGCGAGTGTATCATTGTGTCCTCCAAGGTATTTTGTTCCACTATGAACGACTACATCTGCACCAAGCCCTAGGGGATTTTGAAAGTATGGTGAAAGGAATGTATTATCCACAATTAAGAGTAGGTTGTTTTCCTTTGTAATCCTGCTTAATCGTTCGATATCCGTCACGTTCATCATTGGGTTTGTAGGTGTTTCGATAAAAACTGCCTTTGTATGATCATTGATATACTTTGTTATATCATCTCTGCAACAGTAAATACTTGTAAAGATTATTCCATTTTTCTTTGATATATGATCAAATAATCGTATGCTTCCACCGTAAAGGTCAGAATCCACTATTAAATGATCTCCCGGTTTAAAAAGTTCCATCAATGTGTTAATTGCAGCCATTCCTGTACTAAATGCCAAGGCGTCTATTCCTTCTTCCAAGGATGAGACAAGCTTTTCTAAATGTTCCCTTGTTGGATTCTGCAGTCTGCTATAGTCATACCCTGTACTCTGTCCCACACTAGGATGTGCATAGGTTGCTGTTTGATATATAGGGTAGCTTATGGCTCCATAATGTTTCGTATAGTCTCCGTCTTCTTCTAAATGAATACACTTCGTTGAAAGATTTCTCTTCATTTTTTATCGCCTCCAATCCTTATCTATATCCTCTAGTGTAATGTATTATAACATGCCCATTCCTTGTCACGATAATTCATAAAATATATTAAGGGCTATAGTCCTAGACTATAGCCAGTGTATGTATCTCAAACCTATCTTCAAATACATCTGTCAGTATCGTTGCTTTTATTTGTTTTAACACATGTGACCTCAATGAGTAATTCAGTTTTGCTTACAATATACTGATTGTCCATATAGTGTTACCGCCTTCCATTAGTTTTTCTCGCGAAAAATGAAAACCATAATATGGTTATCCATCAAAATCCTTTTCAAATTATAATTACATTAATCTGTACATCCACTAATTTTCATGAATTTTCTTTTTCACTTCTTGCAAGTCCATAAAATCAACAATATCTCCAACATCGCAATCAAGTTCAGCACATATTTTTTCTAGAACAAACATAACTATTAACAGGTTCACTAGATGTAGAATCCGACTATTTTCGCAATCTACTAAATCATCTTCTCTTCTTATATCCGTAGTCACGCCACCGCTTACCATTTACCCAGCATAGCAGGGGATTAATACTTGCATTTACAATGAGGTGTCATAGGAAGTTTCACAAAATGAGACCTCCTATGACACCTCATTGATATCTCTTATCACTTTGGTACTTGCCATTGTTTTATTTTCTTGATATAAACTATTCCAACCTGCTTCTTAATCTCCTGTACCTCTCGTAAAACTGTCGATCTAGATACATTCAAACTATCAGCTATTCATTTATTTTGTCACCAAATCAATTAATGCCTTATAACTGTCAATAATATCATATTTTACATTCCCATCACTTATTGCCTTAAAATGCTCCCACGCACAATGGATTGTATTTTCCGATGTCAAACTTCCCTTCTGCATCCAAGCACTTTATTTGTTCGCACAAGTCATTAGTATCTTCTTCACCAAAAATCGCTGAAATGCATTTATAACATAAACGAATTTTCCTGCCTATAACAGAGCATCAAAATCATCAGTCTTAAATTGTAAGTATTCTATAATTTCTTTTGCATTTTGCTTTGTCATATTATAATCCTTTGTATTGATAGTGGTGTCTTTTAAAAACCCTGTCAATTTTAGTAAGACTCTCTTTGAATGATCCGTTAACAGATTTGTGTCTCAAAAAATTTTCAAAAACATTTTCCATCCATCTTCAGTTGAATCTATTATTTCATGCCGTCTTTACCATGACCATCTTAATCAACAACTGTGATCAATTCTGCCTCTCTCGCTCAAAGCAATTTCATTCCTACTATTGTAATCCTATGATGATTTGAATACATTTAACACATATCATTATTATTTTAAGCTAATTTTATTATTAAATCAATCAAAATGCGATGTTCAAGTTCATCTTGTTCAAGTTCATCTCTTCTTAATCAAATCCTGAAATATTAATAGCCCTCATGAATTATCCCAAATTTTTCAGCCACTTAAAAATTAATTCTATGCAAATTTTACTCAAAAATCATAATCATCTAGATCCAATCCAGCATCTTCCATTGCTTCTCTTCTTTCATCCTCATCCATGTATTCTAATTCCTCTCTGTCCAGTCCCGACATTTCAAAATCATCTTCCTCCTCATCGACGTCACATTCAAATTCTGTAGACTCTTTTTCAGATTCCATGCTGTGCATCACACTTGCAAATGTTGCAAACCCTGTAGCCCGTTCAAAGGTATCTACCTTTCCATCATGATTAAAATCGAATAACCCACCAAATAATCCTTTCATATCATCCTCACTTTCTGCAACTGATTTAACCGCCTCAGCAATTCTTTATTTGTTAGGTGCCATGATTAATCCCCTTATGATTCTTTTTCTTCTTTGATAGTTTCCATTTTACCATCTTTTGTAATCTTGCAAATTGCTCCGCCTGGAATAACAACTACAACCTTTGCTTTTGCTTCTTCTCCCAATTTGTCATACATACGACCTGCACTCATTGATTCACCTTTTACGGTATATGGACTATTTGCTACATATCCGCATTTTCCCATCCCTTTAATCTTGACTATAATCGCTTCTTGATCAAACTCATTGTCTGGTTCTTTTTCTAGCTTTACCTTCATCCCTTTTTTCATGAAGTCATTTCCAAAGTAGTGATTGCATCCTGCAATCGTGAAATACATTTCGCTCATTGTTCATTCTCCTTTACATTTTTATAGGATTCCGTCACTAAATTTTTTGTTAACCTTACTCTACTGCAAAAGGTGTCCTTTAAAAATGACATCTCATTTCCATGATTTGAATAAAAAACCGCAGAAGACATGAAAACAGGCAGTAAACACAGATTTTCTCTGTATCTACTGCCTGTCTTTGAATCATGTCCTACTGATAATTCCTTGCAAACTCATTTGCCGCAAGCTTCAACTGATTAACAACTTCCTCTGGTCCCACTACCTTGACATCTCTTCCAAGGCTGAATATCCAGCCAAAGAACTGTA
>CAZACC010000008.1:0-3324 GCA_964483545.1 uncultured Lachnospiraceae bacterium | reverse complement strand
GGTCCCACTACCTTGACATCTCTTCCAAGGCTGAATATCCAGCCAAAGAACTGTAGGCTGATTGCCACATCCACTGCAACAGCACTGTAATCATCATTTACTTTTCTAAAGGTAATGTCTTTACCGAAACGATCAATAAACACACCACACAGATGATTTGCAAACTGAATATTCACCTTTGTCTTCTGACCGCTGAACATTCCAAACATTGCTTTGGAATAGACCGCCATGTCAAAATTTTTGAAGACTTCTTTGCCTTCCCGTACCTGATCTTCAATAGAGATCTGCATGATTTTATCCACACGATAGTGTTTAATCTTATGATTGATATCATCAAATGCCACTAAATAATAATTTTCGTCATCCCAAGTAAGTGCCCACGGACTTACTACGAACCAATCGCCATTGTGTCTTGGAACAAGTTTCTTTTCAATATCCCACTTATAATATTTGAAACGAATTTTTTTATTCTCGTTAATGGAAGTGTGTATATCATCTACATTGTAGTAAACGCTCTCATTCATATTCTTGACTCGGTCATTGATAAATACCTGGCGCTGCAATTGTCTTGCCTGATGCTCACTGACAAACTTCTTAATCTTGGTAATCAATTCTCGTGACTTCGTCTGTGTAATGAACTTGGAAGACTGAATGGCATCAATCAAGAGCTTTACCTCTGCCAATTCAAATTCTCTGGCTCCAACATGATAGTATGTTTCCCTTCCAATCTGCTCTTTGATGATTTCAATTCCCAGTTTTTCCATATCCCGAAAATCCTGATAAATACTTTTTCTCTCCGCAGTCACCTCATATTTTTCCAACGCTTCCATGATTTGTGGCATGGTAAGGCTGTGTTCATCATCTGTTTTCTCTAACATGATTCTGCTCAGGTAACTTAATTTGAACTTCTGATTGGTTCCTTTGGACATATATTCGCACTCCTTCTTATGCCATCTTACAGTTATTCTATATTTATCATATCAGGGTTTGTTTTAAAATATGTTGCTCTTGATACTTTACTCTTTTCCAAATACTGATGTTCTACCAGATTTTCCAATACCTTCTTACGCAAATAGGTGGAGTCACTTACACCCAGATATGCCGCAATATCAGCAACCTTTCTGGCCTGTTTGTAACAATATTCCAAAACTTTGCCATCCAACTCTGTCCCACTGGGAACGGGCACAAAAGAAAGAACAGGTATATCGTTATCCCTTGCACCTTCTTCATATGTTAAGTCCGGCAACACAAGTGTAAAATGATCCGATGTGGAATAAATGTATGGTTTATGTGCTTCATCTGACAATGCATATTCTTCTGTTATTTTATCAAAACCGGTTCCTGCAGCCTCCATTACATTACAGCTAACCAGCACTTCAGAAATAAGCTCATTTCGTCTCTTGGATATGACTCTAGACAAATCATAAGTCTTTCCCAACTTTTCTCCACGATAGAATCCACCGGGAGAGGATATTTCCAGACGGTCTTTAAACATATCAATTTGAACCTGTGTTCCATCCAGATAATAATCTCTGTGTGCCACTGCATTGATGACACCTTCGAACAGAGCTCTTGTAGGATAAGCATCAATATTTTTTCTGACATCCCCCAGTTTAATCATAGAATGATTCATTCTGCTAGATACAAATTCCATAATATACCTGATGATTGACACAATATTTCCATTAAATTTATTGATGGTTACGATGCGCTCACTCCCCTTCGTAAATCCGGAAAATAAGGAACACTGAACCTCTGTCTTTCCTTCTTGATAAGAATCCCTAAACAAAACTGCACCATTTGCCAGCATTCCTTCCTTGTTAAAGAAACCCATAGACATTAAAGCTTTTTCAGCAAGCTCTTTTCCATCATTATGCTGTTTGTAAAACTCATATAAATCATTAAAGTCAGCTGCATCATATTTTTCATCAGAATACAGTATATCATACTGTGTTTTTTTACTTTTCACGCTCATTTCTATGATTTCTTCATAAGTTGCACCATTCGTAAATCCATCACGTCTCATAAAAATAGATGGGATGCTTTTATACTTCAATATAACAGGCTTAATATCAGATTCAAGAATATTTATACGAATCACAAATCTCTCGTTTTCTTTCATTCCATAACGAACAAACGATATTTTCATCTGTGGTCTGAGTACCAGATGCTCATTTACCTTGTTATTAAAAAAATTTCTTTCGTTATCAGCGGCTGTTCTGTCAAAACCGATTAGTTTATTGGTTTTATCCTCGACACCTATATAAAACTCTCCACCCCCTGCATTTGCAAATCCTGCAACTGTCTTAAGCCATCCTATTACATCTTCCCTGTTTAAAACGGCCTTGGCTTCAAACTTCTCATTTTCTAATTGTATGTCTTCAATGATTTCTTCCAGATACACAGTATTTTGCCTCCTCACTTTGAACTGCTTCAATTGTACTTCAATATCACTTCAAAGTCAACTTCAATATCACTTCAAATAAGCTTCAATATAAATCTCAACGTCGTAATTCATACCATATGTTTCTTAACTACCTACGTTTTTTAACTCTCACTGACTATGTGCAGCTGTCTTACGAAATGCTACCAGCAACGATGGAGTAACATGTGTAAAGCGGTGTAAACCCAAGAACAAAGTCATTGAAGCCTGCTCAAAAGTATTCGATATGGAACTGAAACACAGGTATCGCACACGCCAGCAGTTACAACGTCTTCTTCGGTATTAAAACTTATTTCTATTTTGAGAAAAAAGTGCTGTTGCGCCATACAGAGAAATCGGCGTATCCCAGTATTTTTTACGAGGGTTTCGCCGATTTTGCTGCAAAACTTGAGATTCTAACATATGCTATTTGCAAGCTAGTTAATACATGGTTCACCTTATCTTTCAATTGCTTTGAAGTTCTGATCATATCATTACCTCCACATACTTCATAATTTCATCCCTGAGACCCATTTTTTCAGCATATGTCAGCAGAACATTTAATTTTTTTTCTGAACTACTCATATATTCTTTCATCGCCGTCTGATATACTTGTATCTCCACTTCACCACGACCTGCAACCATATTACAGATTACTCTTTCCTTACGATAATATGTATTCATGAGTACTTTTTAACTCATTTGTAAACTGCAATTAAATTCCCTCGTATGCAAATTTACACACTTCTGACTAAACTCCAGTTTTCAAGTTCCTGATGATTGAATTCTAATTTTTCATATAGAAAATCGGTAAAACCATTCTTCTTATAAAATTTGTAATTCGCGTATGAGTTCGTTATTAGCGTCATAAATCTACCGCCTTGCTCTCGAATATAAGGTAG
>CAZACC010000007.1:0-38162 GCA_964483545.1 uncultured Lachnospiraceae bacterium | reverse complement strand
ATGGTGAGGGACAGGTGTTATTAACATATAAACGCCTTGCAGCTGACAAGGGTAATAAGAGAATCGAAGAAGCTTTTGAAAACAAAGAGGTACTGAAAGCAACCGTTACACAGGTGCTGGATGGTGGATTAAGTGTCATTGTAGACGAGGCAAGAGTATTTATCCCAGCCAGTCTGGTTTCAGACAGCTACGAGAAGGATCTGACCAAGTATGCTGGACAGGAAATAGAGTTTGTAATCAGCGAATTCAATCCGAAAAGACGCAGAGTCATTGGCGACAGAAGACAGCTGATGATGGCAAAACGTGCAGAGCTTCAGAAAGAACTGTTTGCAAGACTGAAAGCCGGCGATGTGGTTGAAGGTATTGTCAAGAATGTAACAGACTTCGGTGTGTTTGTTGATCTGGGCGGAGCTGATGGACTGCTTCATATTTCTGAAATGTCATGGGGCAGAGTAGAGAATCCAAGAAAGGTATTCAAGACCGGCGATACATTAAAGGTTCTGATTAAAGAGATTACTGGGACAAAGATTGCACTCAGTCTGAAATTTGATGATGCTAATCCATGGCTTGAAGCTGAAAAGAAGTTTTCGGTCGGCACCGAGGTGACAGGCAAGGTTGCCAGAATGACAGATTTTGGCGCATTTGTAGAGTTGATTCCTGGTGTAGATGCTTTATTACATGTTTCACAGATTTCAAAAGAACATATTGAAAAGCCTTCAGATGTATTAAAGGTAGGCGAAGAAGTGACAGCAAAAATCGTTGACTTTAATGCAGCAGACAGAAAAATTAGCCTGAGCATAAAGGCACTGCTGGTACCCGAAGAGGAAGCTGCTCCTGAACAGGAGAAATCTGATGCAGATTTTGTATCTGTAGACATTGATGCTGCAATTGCCAAGGATACAGAAGAGTAAGAATGATTCTGCAGGAGACTAGTATATATGATATATGATTATGAAGCCTTTAAGCGTGCTGTGCTTGATATGACCAAGATTGATCTGAATGCATATAAAGAGAAACAGATGCGCCGTAGGATTGATACTTTGATTAATAAGCACAAAATAAGTGGATATGAAGAATTTCTCGGCGTACTAAAGAGTGATAAAAAGATTTTTGAAGATTTCGTAAACTATTTGACGATTAATGTATCTGAGTTTTACAGAAATACCGATCAGTGGGAGCTGATGGATAAGCAATACATACCAGAACTGATTTCAAAGTTTGGATCAAATTTGAAGATTTGGAGTGCTGCATGTTCGACGGGTGATGAGCCATATTCACTTGTGATGGCGCTGTCCAGACATCTGCCATTATCACAGATTAAAATATTTGCAACAGATTTGGACAAGCAGGTAATTGCGGCAGCTAAGATGGGATTATATTCTGAGAAGAGTATAGCGAATGTCCCGAATGACTTGAAAAACAAGTACTTTTCAAAAGTTGGGGCATCTTATCAGATCTCGAACGAGATCAAGGCCAGGGTGGAATTCAAGGAACACAATCTGCTCAAGGATGCTTATCCAACCAGATGCCATTTTATTATTTGTAGAAATGTATTGATTTATTTCACAGAAGAAGCAAAGGATGAGATATTTAGAAAATTCAGTACAGCCCTTGTCAATGATGGAATTTTGTTTATTGGAAGCACAGAACAGATTATGAATCACAAGGATTATGGATACAACAGAAGAAATTCATTTTATTATCAGAAAATATAGAAACAAAGGACATTTGGATTACAAATGTCCTTTTTTATGTGGGAAAAAATGAAGAAGGTCGTTTATATATACATTGAGTGAATGTTCATCCTTGAGAAAGGAATCTTCGAAACAGAAATAAGACTCAGCTGAACGAAGTGCTGTTTTGAATTCAGGGGAAAAACGGGAATGCCATTGTGGAAGAAAATTGGCCTCTTTTTTCACATAGCATGTTGCCTGAGTAGCTGGAACACGATGTGCGTGATCGACATAAGCAGCTACGCTTTTATGGATTGCGCTGTCCTCCATTGGCAGATAATAATAATCCTTATAATCTGGCAGATAGTATTTTAATTCTGTATGAAGCAGGGGAACCCGGAACTTGACCTGACAAGCATTGCACATGATACGGCAGTTGTCCTTTTGATAAGAGATATTTACAGGTAGCGGCTGATTTGCAGAACAGGTCAATAGCAATTCTCTACGGTTGATACCGTGGATATCTTCATATTCATGCAATAAAACCTTTTCAAACTGTAATGTAGAATGAAAAAGGTCATAGTATGAGAGTATCGGAAGAATTTGCAGCATACCCTTTAAATCATCCAAGTTGTGCAGCAGAAGAAGTTCATAGTGATAGCTGGTAGGTGACTTCACATAATCATGATAGATCGAAATCAGCTGACCACCATTATAGAGATCATTGCGATTCACCAAGAGGAAAGCCTCTATAGATTTTTGCTTGAGATTTTCAAGAGCTAATATCTGCTTATAAGGCATGATCCGTTTATAGATATCAATGCTTTCAAAACGATCTAAAAGATACGGAAGATGGTATTTTTCGATTTTTTTGTTCAAATAGGGAAGATCAAATCCGTTGCCGTTATAGTGAACTAAATAATGAAAGGACTCACTGAAGCGAAAGAAAGAATGAATGATCTCACTTTCTTCTTCATAGTTATCAGCAAACCATTGTATGGTATGGAATTCATTTTGTGTATAATACAGACAGCCAATCATATATAGATAAGAAGTATTGGCGGAGAATCCAGTTGTCTCAATATCAACAAAAAGCAGTTCCTCTGGAGGAGCAATCAACTCCAATGGATAGGCTGCCACAATACCTTCCAGCCGATGTTGTTGTGTCTGCATATGGTTCACCTCACTTTTTTTCATTATACAATATTTTGACGAAAAAGGTAGTGAAAATTGTGATTTGGGTAGAAAGTGGGTAGAATTTTACGCAAAAATCTAGTATAGTAGTGATTAGCGAATGGAGGTATTCATGATGTGGGATGTAGAAATACTAGGTATTAGTTTGTATTATATGATAAACTATCTGATTATTTACAGTGTTGTAGGCTGGATCTGGGAGAGCAGTTTTGTATCTGTCCAGCAACATAAGCTAGTGAACAGAGGATATGTAACCGGACCAGTATGTACGATTTACGGAGTGGGAGCCACTGTATTATATTTACTGCTACGTCCGTTTTCGGGAAATTACTTCTTATTGTTTTTTGCTGGTGCAATCTTGGCAACGTTGCTGGAGTACGTGACAGCGGCTATAATGGAAGCTGTATTTCATACGAGTTGGTGGGATTACACAAATCAGAAGTTCAATTATAAAGGAAGAATCTGTCTGAGCTCGACGATTGGGTGGGGAGCAGCTTCAATCTTACTGTTTGTTGTACTGCAGCCTGCGGTCGATTGGATGGTGTCGCTTTATTCTGCTGCAGTCGGGCAGATTCTGATTATCATCATTGCCATTATGTACATTGTTGATTTTACGTTTGCAACGATCGCAGCGGCTGATCTGTCTAAAAAGCTGGCAAGTATGGATGCGCTGCTTGATGAGTTCACAGAGTATGTAAAATCCAGCCGAATCTACGGAACTGGTGAAGATATTTATGCCAGAATAGCTGCTTTCAGGCATCATTATAGCGGAATGAATTACTTTTCGAAATTTTCAAAGAGAATGGATGTGCGTCAGGCTGTGTTAAATGAACAGTTATCGAAACTGGGGCTGACAAATCATACAGATGAAGTCAAAGAAAAGGTTTCAGCATATACAAAAAAATTGAATGCCGTATTTACAGGCAATAGATTTCAGCAGGGTCGTATCATGAATGCATATCCCAACTTGAAGACGCATGAGAGGATTTTAGCAGATCGTCTGCGCAGCAGATTTAGTAAAAAAACAAAAAATGAAGATCAGAAAAACTGATTAAGGAAGGGCTGACTATGGCAGCATTAACGTTCAAGGGTGGCATCCACCCGCATAATGGAAAAAAGATTTCAAAAGATAAACCCATTCTGGCAGTGCTCCCAAAGGGCGATTTGGTTTATCCGCTATCGCAGCATATCGGAGCACCAGCAAAATCCATCGTAGTGAAAGGGGAACGAGTACTAGCAGGACAGAAGATTGCAGAAGCTGGTGGTTTTGTATCAGCACCAATCCATGCATCGGTATCTGGCATTGTAAAAGCAATCGAGCCTTGCCGTGTTGTGACGGGAGACAATGTCATGTCGATTGTGATTGAAAACGATGGATTATATGAGGAGGCACCGCCGCTCCACCATAAACAGCTCTCGGACATGACAAGAGAGGAAGTGATTGAAATCATAAAGGAGGCAGGTATTGTTGGCATGGGCGGAGCAGGATTTCCAACACATGTTAAGTTGTCTCCAAAGAATCCTGAAAAAATATTTTATGTGATTGCAAACTGTGCAGAGTGTGAGCCATATTTGACTTCTGACTACCGTAGAATGGTGGAAGAACCTGAAAAGCTGGTAGCAGGTCTAAAAATCATGTTATGTTTGTTTCCACATGCAAAGGGAATCCTGGCAGTAGAGGACAACAAACCTGACTGTATTCGCAAGCTGAAGGATCTGGTGCTGGACGAGAGCAGGATGTCTGTCAAAGTACTGAAGACAAAGTATCCTCAGGGAGCAGAGCGTCAGTTAATCTATGCTACGACAAAGCGTGCTATCAATTCTTCCATGCTTCCATCTGATGTAGGATGTATTGTCAACAATGTAGATACCATTGTTGCCATATATCATGCAGTGATTGAGGGGAAACCTCTGATGCACAGAATCGTGACAGTGACAGGCGATGCAATTAAAGAACCACGCAATTTTCTCGTTAAGGTTGGCACAAATTACAATGAACTGATTGAAGAGGCGGGAGGCTTTGTGAAACAGCCTGAAAAAATCATTTCAGGTGGACCGATGATGGGCTTTGGCATATTTGATACAAATGTTCCTGCAACGAAAACCTCTTCTGCATTATTGTGTTTACTTAAGGATGATGTCGAACGGATGAAGCCAACACAGTGCATCAATTGCGGCATGTGTGTAAGCATCTGTCCAGGACGTGTGATTCCTGCCAGACTGGCGGATTATGCAGAGCATGGTGATGAGGAGAAATTTTTAAAGAATAATGGTATGGAATGCTGTGATTGCGGCTGCTGCAGCTATGTCTGTCCTGCAAAACGGCAGTTGACACAGAGCATCAAATCAATGCGTCGGATGATTCTGGCAAAAAAGAAGAACTAGGGGGAAAGAATCGTGAGCAATCTTATGAATGTATCATCTTCGCCGCATATCAGAAGTAAACTATCCACGAGCTCTATTATGTTCGTGGTTATCATTGCACTTTTACCAGCGACGGGATTTGGTATTTACCATTTTGGAATAGAAGCGGCTATCGTAGTAGCAACCTGTATAGCAGCCTGTGTACTGACAGAGTTGCTGTATACAAAGCTGATGAAAAAGCCGACAACAATAGGAGATTTCAGCGCAGTCGTGACAGGTCTTTTACTGGCACTCAATCTTCCAGCATCGGTACCTTGGTGGATACCGGTCATCGGCGGTGTATTTGCAATTCTAGTTGTAAAGATGCTGTTTGGTGGACTAGGACAGAACTTTATGAATCCAGCACTGGCTGCCAGATGCTTTCTGCTGATTTCATTTACTGCCAGAATGACGACCTTTACTTATGATGGAGTCGCTACGGCTACGCCGCTGGCTCAGTACAAAGCGGGTGCGGCTGTTAATACATTTAATATGGTAATTGGACGTGAAGCAGGAACTATCGGGGAAACATCAGTCATAGCCATCGTGTTGGGAGCTATTCTATTGTTGATCACTGGCGTGATTGATTTAAAGATACCAGGCACGTATCTGACTACATTTGTTATATTTATCGGATTGTTTGGCGGTCAGGGATGGGATCCGAATTACTTGACGGTACAGTTAGCCGGAGGCGGACTGATGCTTGGTGCATTTTTTATGGCAACAGACTATACAACCTCCCCAATTACTGGAACAGGAAAGATATTATATGGTGTCATTCTTGGTATTTTCACTGGTATCTTTCGCGTGTTTGGAGTTTCTGCAGAGGGTGTTTCCTATGCGATTATCCTAGGCAACCTGCTTGTGCCTCTGATTGAGAAGATCACTGTTCCGAGATGCTTTGGCAAAGGAGGGGAGATCTGATGAACGAGACAATTAAAAATACGATTATCCTGACAGTCATAACTGTCATTGCTGGTCTGTTTCTGGGATATGTGTACGATATCACTAAGGAGCCAATCAGAATACAGGAAGAAAAGACGAAGCAGGAGGCATACCAGAAGGTATTTCCAGAGGCGGCTTCCTTTACAAAGGATATCAATGATATAAACCTTGAACTAAGCAGTGAGAGTCTAAATTTAGCTGGAGTGGGATACCCGGATGAACAGATTGAAGAGGTCATGATGGCACTGGATGCATCTGGTAACGAATGCCTTGGCTTTGTCTTTACGACGACAACACATGAGGGCTATGGCGGTGACATTACGATTTCTATGGGAATCAAGGCAGATGGAACCGTGACGGGAATGGAAATACTGAGTATCAGTGAGACAGCAGGTCTTGGCATGAAGGCAAAGGAGGATACTTTTAAAAACCAGTTTGCGAATAAAGCGGTTAAAAACTTTGCATATACAAAGACAGGTTCTGCCGTAGACTATGAGATTGATGCACTAAGTGGGGCAACCATCACGACCAATGCAGTCGTCAATGCAGTCGATGCTACACTGGCATTTTATCATGATAGCGAGCTAAGTAGTGATCTATATTCCAAAGAGAATGTGGGAGGTGCGGAAGAATGAAAAAGGTACTGGAACGTTTATTCAACGGGCTGATCAAGGAAAATCCTACATTTGTCTTAATGCTTGGTATGTGTCCAACATTAGCGGTTACGACCTCGGCCATCAATGGGCTGGGAATGGGGCTGACAACAGCAGCGGTGTTGGCTTTGTCTAACATGATGATTTCCATGTTAAGAAAGGTAATACCTGACAAAGTCAGAATTCCTGCATTCATTGTTATCATTGCATCTTTTGTAACGATTTTGGAGCTTTTACTGGAAGGATTTGTTCCATCACTGTATAGTGCGCTGGGCATCTACATTCCGTTGATTGTTGTGAACTGTATCATTCTCGGCAGGGCCGAAGCATATGCTTCCAAGAATACTGTGATTCTGTCGATTTTTGATGGTATTGGCATGGGTCTTGGATTTACCATGGCGCTGACAATGATTGGAGCATTCCGTGAGCTGATCGGATCAGGCAAGATCTTTGATATACAGATTATGCCAGAGACTTATGAACCAGTGACTATCTTTATACTGGCACCTGGAGCTTTTTTTGTGCTGGCTGGTCTTACGGCGTTGCAGAATAAAATGAAAATGAAGAAGGCAAAGCAGGATGGTGTCATCATACAGTGCGATTCAGGCTGTGCATCATGTGTCAATGCTTCCTCCTGTGCCGGACATATGGTAGAAGAAAAAATTAAAATCACCAAGAAGAAGGGAGCTGTGAAGGCATGAGAGAATTACTGTTCATTGCAGTTGGATCTGCATTTGTTAATAATGTTGTGTTGAGTCAGTTCCTTGGAATCTGTCCGTTTCTTGGTGTTTCCAAGAAGGTTGAGACGGCGGCAGGCATGGGTAGTGCGGTCGTATTTGTCATCACCTTATCCTCTGCGGTCACTGGAGCTGTTTATCAATTTGTATTAACGCCATTGCACATCACCTATCTGCAGACCATCGTCTTTATTCTGGTCATAGCAGCACTGGTGCAGTTTGTGGAAATGTTTTTAAAGAAAAAAATGAAGGGTTTGTACCAGGCACTTGGTGTATATCTACCATTGATTACGACGAACTGTGCAGTACTTGGTATTGCACTAGTAAATGTACAGAAGTCTTATAATATCTTGACAGGTGTTGTAAATGGATTTGCAACTGCATTCGGATTTCTGGTATCCATCGTGATTATGGCAGGTATCAGGGAAAAGACAGAATATAATGATGTACCGAAACCATTTCAAGGAATGCCAATCGTGTTGGTGACAGCGGGGCTGATGGCAATTGCATTCTTTGGATTTTCAGGTCTGCTGTAGGAGGAATCAGTGATGAATATTACAGGAATTATGATAGCAGTTGCCTGTGTGGGCGGTGTAGGACTTTTCATAGGTGTATTCTTAGGAATTGCTGGAAAATATCTGCAGGTAGAGACAGATCCGAGAGAAGAGGCTGTTCTAGAAGCATTGCCAGGCAATAACTGCGGTGGATGTGGCTATGCGGGATGCTCAGGACTGGCAGTGGCTATCGTAAAAGGAGAGGCTGCTCCTGGAGCCTGTCCAGTAGGTGGCAGTGCAGTGGCTGCGGAGGTAGCCAAAATCATGGGTGTAGACGCAGGCAATATCATCCGTCAGACAGCTTATGTGAAATGTAACGGAACATGTGACAACACAAAAACAGATTATGACTATATCGGTATCAAGGACTGCAAGATGCTTTCCTTTGTACCAAATGGGGGACCTAAATCATGTAATTACGGATGCTTGGGATTTGGAAACTGCGTGAAGGTATGTCAGTTTGATGCGATTGCTATCGTGAATGGTATAGCTGTTGTGAATGCAGATCGGTGTAAAGCTTGTGGAAAATGTATTGCAGAATGTCCTAAGCATCTGATTGAGCTAATACCATACAGTTCAAAGTATATGGTTCAATGTCATTCTAATGAAAAGGGACCTGTTGTCATGAAGGCTTGCAGTACTGGATGCATTGGATGCGGATTGTGTGTCAAGGAATGTACAGTGGGCGCAATTACTGTGAAGGATGCACTTGCTTATATTGATCAGGATAAGTGTATCGGTTGTGGCGCATGCGCAGAGAAGTGTCCTAAAAAGATTATTGCGAGAGTTTATTAGTTGAATGAAGCCGGCCGTCCTTTGTGATGAAGATGGCTTCTGTATTAGGCAGACTTTCAATCAGCTGCATTCCGTCATTCAGTCCTGACAGCAGACAGATTGTACTGAGTGCATCGCAATCGACGGAGGATGCAGCGATGATAGAGACGCTGTTTAGGTCGTTATCTGCAGGATAGCCTGTCGATGGGGATAAGATGTGGTGGTACATTTTCCCTTGATAGGTAAAGTAACGTTCATAAGTGCCAGATGTGACAACAGACTGGTCTGCAATACTGACAGAGGTTATGATGTCACCATTTTGATCAAAAGGTCGCTTGATTCCGACATGATATGGTGAACCATCAGGTTTATGACCTATGGTCAGGATGTTTCCACCGAGGTCGATGATCGCAGAACGAACCCCTTGCTCCAATAGAAATTCCTTTAATCTGTCAGCGATATAGCCCTTTGCGATACCGCCGAGGTCGATAGATGCATCAGGATCAAGGAGTGTAACGGTATTACCAGATATCTGGATATTTCTAAAATCAACATGGGGAAGTGCGGCATCAATGGCTGCCCTAGACGGAGGCATAGCAGCATTTTCTGCTGCAGCTTCGGAGTTGAAATCCCATAGAGAATTAACAGCTTCTATTGTTACATCAAATAGACCATTGGACAGCTCACTATAGTGGATTGCTTGATTCAAAAGCTCAATAGTTTCGTCAGAAACTTTCACAGGCCGCCCAGCAGCAGCGTTGATGCGCCCGATATCACTAGAGGGAATGGATTTACTGAACCTATTTTCATAGTCCTTGCACAGATTTAGACATTGATCCAGAAGCGGAGCTTCAGAGGGTCGGTATACCGTAATTGTGATAACCGTATTCAATGCATAGCCTGTTTTGGAGACTGGTTCAGACGACTGAAATACAGAACAGCCTGAGAGTAGTATCATCAGGAATATTAGTAATAATTGGAGTTGTGTTTTATGGGTCTTGTTATTTTTTTTCATGACGTAATAATACCATAAAACAAACGGAAATTAAAAGCGATATTAATAATGGAGAGTAGCATAGCCATGTCCATGAACAGCAACAATGATAATCAAAATGAATATAAGAAAATGGTCAGAATGTGTGTGATGGCAGCTTCGCTTGTGATGCTGTTTTTTCTGACAGCACTGTATCTGAATACAAAACCGCACAAAGAAAAGGTGGTTCCTGTATTGCAGAAGAGCCAAGAGGCGCAGCAGGAAACAAGTGGTGAAGAGGATGAAATGATTCTCGGACAAAGCGACCTAACTTCCGATGATCTAGATTTCTGGGATATGTATGATGACCAGAAAGAGAATGGCAGCATGGATGCTTCTTCTTCCAGCAGCACTAGCAGTTCAAGCAACAGCTCATCTAGCAGCATGAGTAGCAGCTCCAGCAGTTCAAGCAGCAGCTCATCCAGTAGTTTTGGCAGCTCTACGACCTCGAAAGAAAAACAAAAGGAAACAAATTCGAAGTATGGAAGCGATGGCAAACATACTTCTATACTCAATGATGACGGCAAGACCGAGTGGGTGGAGCTGAATGATACGCTGAAACGGAACACCTATGATCTCGAGGAGGGTTTTGTACGTGATGGAGAACTGATGAAGTACTATGAAAACGGGAAGTCCGTTTCTACGGTTGGTATTGATGTATCTAAATATCAGGGAGATATTGACTGGGCAAAGGTCAAGGCGGCAGGTATACGGTTTGCAATGATTAGAGTAGGCTCACGCGGATATGGAACAGGGCAGCTGATTCTGGATGAGAATTGTGCAAAAAATATACAGGGAGCTTTGAATAACGGAATTAAAGTAGGCGTGTATTTCTTTTCACAGGCAACTTCTACAGTAGAAGCAGTTGAGGAAGCAAATTTCGTGGTGGCGGCAGTGATGAACTATAAAATCACATACCCCGTTGTATGTGATATTGAACAGGTGAAAAATGATACAGCACGCACCGATCAATTAACCAATGATGAGATTACACAGTATACAAAGGATTTTTGCGATACAGTTAAGGGATATGGATATAAGCCGATGATCTATGCAGACAAAAAGTGTCTATTAACCAGGCTGGATCTGACGAAGCTGCAGGATTATGACATCTGGCTGAATCAAAGCAGAGAGAAACCAGATTATCCGTATGAATTTGACATGTGGCAGTATTCACAGGCAGGCGTCATAGACGGAATCAATGGAGAAACGGATCTGAATATCAGTTTTATCAATTACGAGGAAAAATAAGTTAACATAAATGAGCATTTTTTGATGAGAGAATCTAACAATAGTAGTAGTTTTGTTGGACTCTCTTTTCTATATTTAGGGCAATATGAACGAAAATCATACAAAATATTGAGTAAAAATGCTAAAAGAAACGAAAATGTAACATATCGTAACAATTATGTAACACTTTATGGTAAACTATGCTATAATAGCCAAAGGGAAAAGGTATCATGATAATGATGAAAGGAAACTAAGATTATGAAACGTATTTCTACATTTACATATGTGTATAGTGGGATTGTAGCTGCAGCAGCAGTGATCATCTGTACGGGTTTTTTACATGATGAAACAATCAACACAATTGAACGAACATCAGAGATCGTAAATAACAGCATCTATATGGCTGGCGAGATATTGGAATCAGCACCAGTCAACAAGATGATTCAGACAGAAACGGATGATGGAACGTCTTCGCAATTTGAGCGTGAACAGCAGGTGCAGACAAAAGTAGAGAAAATAGAGGAAGAGATGATAAAAGCAGATATTCCGGAACCCATCCTTCCAGTGGAAGATTACAAGGCATTATGCAGAATTGTTCAGGCAGAAGCAGGCAATCAGGATGCGGAGGGCAAACAGCTGATTGCGAATGTAGTATTGAACCGCGTAAAGAGCGAAAGTTTTCCCAATACTGTTCAAGAGGTTATTCTGCAGGATAATGGTGGTATCACACAGTTCTCACCTACCAAAAACGGCAGTTACCATGCAGCAGACATTTCTATTGACGTTATGGCAGCTGTAAATCGTGCAATCGCAGGTGAAGATTTGTCGGGTGGAGCGTTATATTTTAAAGCAGGATCAGAGACACATTGGGGCGGCTTACAGTTTTTGTTTCAGCATGGAGGTCACGTGTTTTTTATGTAACAGATGTAATAGATAGAAAGAATCATAAAGACAGCTCATTCATTGAGTTGTCTTTTTAGATGGTTAAAGCGTAATCCTATTTTGTATGTTCGGCAGAAGTAAAGGAAGTAATTGATTTAGGCAGTGTGATACCAGAATAGAGTTCTGCGTAAACAGATGGCGAAACGGTATCAATATAATTTGTTTCATAATTCCTGATGATTCCCTGCTTCCGCAGACAGTCAACAGCTTTGTTATATGCAATTGCGGCTTCTGTATCTGTATTAAATCTTCCAATTACATAATTACTTTTGACATGGATGACCGCTTTATATTGATCTTGCTGTCCTTTTTTGATTTTGGTAACACCGTAATAGGAATTGATGATTTCGATATTTTCGTACCGATAATCGGTGGAATCCTGATTAATGAATCGATAATCTCTGTCTTGAACGGCATAGGGACGGATGCCGTACCGTCCTGCAATACTGACCTGCATACCGTAATCTGCGACAAACAGATGCTGCCCCCGCATGGAAATCTTATGTTCAGAATAATAAAACAGGTCATCTATATCAAATTTAAGAATCAGATCTTTACTCAGGTAATATTCAAAATAGCGTTTTCGCAGATAAATTGGGTTTCTGATATAAACCTCGTTATCTCTGAAATTGGTCAAAATAATCCATTTATCAAACGGAAGGATACAATGACTGCGATAATCCTCTGGCATTTGGCTTGAATCCAGCAGCTTCTGCGCATGTAGATAGGCATGGTACGCCTGATCTTCTGTCGTATAAGAACCAAGACTGATATGCTTGCTCCTATATGTGACAGAGGCTCGATAGTAGTTCGTTCCGTCTTTTTTACATGCTGTATAAACACCAGGTTTCAGTGCCATATGGATTCTCCTGTAAACTTTTTTCGCTATACTGACAGTATAGCATAAAGTCATGACTGTAGAAAATAAATGATAGGATTTCCTCTCGTTTTGATCACTTTGTATGTTGACAAAGGATGTTTGAATTGATATATTTTAATAAGTATACAAGATATTGGTTGAGCTGATAAGGTGTAATACAAAATATTGAGAAAATCAGGAGAAGGGGAGCGAAAGGGAATGAACGAAAAGGTAGAAAATCCTACAGAAGAACAGGTGGATTACTCTCAGTTGTATCATACGAAGAGTCCTGTCAAAATGATCAAAAAGGATGGCACCAGAGAAGACTTTAATGTCCAGAAGGTAGTGGATGCAGTTGGAAAGTCTGCATATAGAGCATTGACTAAATTTACGGAAGAAGAGAAGAAATACATCTGTGAGCGTGTCGTACAGAGAGTGGATGAGCTGGAACAGGATGAGATTCCAATTCCAATCATGCATAATATTGTAGAGAGTGCCTTGGAAGAAGTGAAGCCGATTGTAGCAAAGAGCTACCGGGATTATCGTAATTACAAACAAGACTTTGTCAGAATGCTCGATGATGTTTATAAAAAGAGCCAGTCCATTATGTATATTGGAGATAAAGAGAATTCTAATACTGACAGCGCCTTGGTTTCAACAAAGAGAAGTCTGATCTTTAACCAGTTAAATAAGGAACTGTATCAGAAGTTTTTCATGACGACAGACGAGATTCAGGCATGCCGAGACGGATATATTTATGTACATGACATGTCAGCAAGACGTGATACGATGAACTGCTGTTTGTTTGATGTACAGGCAGTTTTGACTGGAGGCTTTGAAATGGGAAACCTCTGGTATAATGAGCCCAAATCTCTGGATGTTGCATTTGATGTCATCGGAGATATCGTTTTATCTGCGGCTAGTCAGCAGTATGGTGGATTTACCGTGCCCAGCGCAGATCTGATTCTGGAACCCTACGCTGAAAAGTCATATGCAAAATATGTGGATAAATATATGAAGTTGGGTGTTGACAAGGAAGTAGCAGAGTCACAGGCATATGCAGATGTCACCAAGGAGTTTGAGCAGGGCTATCAGGGATGGGAGTACAAGTTTAATACTGTAGCTTCCAGTCGTGGTGATTATCCATTTATCACAGTGACGACAGGTACAGGAACTGGACGTTTTGCTAAGCTGGCTACGATTTGTATGCTGAATGTTAGAAGAAGAGGGCAAGGCAAGGATGAGTGCAAGAAACCAGTACTATTTCCTAAGATTGTTTTCCTATATGACGAGAATCTGCACGGACCAGGCAAGGAGTTTGAAGATGTATTTGAAGCTGGAGTTAAGTGCTCAAGCAAGACAATGTATCCTGACTGGCTGAGTCTGACAGGCAAAGGCTATATAGCAAGTATGTACAAGCAGTATGGAAAGATTATATCACCAATGGGATGCAGAGCGTTCCTGTCACCATGGTATGAGCGTGGTGGTATGCATCCAGCAGATGATCAGGATGTTCCTGTATTTGTAGGCCGTTTCAATATCGGCGCAGTATCACTGCATCTGCCGATGATTCTGGCGAAGGCTAGACATGAAAGCAAGGATTTCTTTGAAGTGTTAGATTATTATTTAAATCTGATCCGCAGACTACATATTAGAACGTATGCTTATCTCGGTGAGATGAGAGCATCAACGAATCCTCTGGCATACTGTGAAGGGGGATTTCTTGGGGGTCACTTGAAACTAACCGATAAAATCAAACCACTGCTGAAATCAGCAACAGCTTCCTTTGGTATTACTGCGCTGAACGAATTACAGCAGCTTTATAACGGTCATTCACTTGTAGAGGACGGTGAGTTTGCAATCGATGTCCTTGAATATATCAATAAGAAAATCAATGAATTCAAGGAAGAGGATGGCAATCTATATGCTATTTACGCAACCCCAGCTGAAAACCTCTGTGGTCTGCAGGTACAACAATTCCGGAAGAAGTACGGTATTGTAGAGAATGTATCTGACAGGGAATATGTCAGCAATGGTTTCCACTGTCATGTTACAGAGGAGATCACAGCAATTCAGAAACAGGATCTGGAATATCGCTTCTGGGAGCTGTCAAACGGTGGTAAGATTCAATATGTAAAATATCCGATTGATTATAATATCGAGGCAATTAAGACATTGATTCATCGTGCGATGGATATGGGATTTTATGAAGGCGTGAACATGTCACTGGCATATTGTGATGATTGTGGACATCAAGAACTGGAAATGGATGTTTGTCCAGAGTGCGGCAGTAAAAACCTGACGAAGATCGATCGTATGAATGGCTATCTGTCCTATTCAAGGGTACATGGAGATACTCGGTTGAATGATGCAAAGATGGCGGAAATAGCAGA
This sequence comes from uncultured Lachnospiraceae bacterium, assembly GCA_964483545.1. Taxonomy (GTDB): domain Bacteria; phylum Bacillota; class Clostridia; order Lachnospirales; family Lachnospiraceae; genus JAAYYM01. The sequence continues at coordinate 22,772 of CAZACC010000007.1, read as the reverse complement.
ACGGAAATCAATGTAGGGGAGGCAGTATATTTTGCGTTATCATAATATTACGAAGGATGACATGCTCAATGGTGATGGCCTGAGAGTTGTATTATGGGTTGCAGGATGTTCTCACTGCTGTAAAGAGTGCCATAATCCGATGACATGGGATCCAGACGGAGGATTGCTGTTTGATGACAAGGCAAAGGCAGAGATCTTTGCAGAACTAGAAAAAGATCACATATCAGGAATCACGCTCAGTGGTGGTGATCCCCTGCACTCTGCAAACAGAATGGATATTAGAAATCTGGTAATAGAGATCAAAGAGAAATTTTCGGATAAAACGGTATGGATGTATACAGGCGATTTGTGGGAGAGTATTAAGCATTATCCTGTCATGAAGTATGTAGACGTACTGGTGGATGGAGAATTTGAAATTGCAAAGCGTGATACAAGGCTAAGATGGAAAGGAAGCAGCAACCAGCGTGTAATTGATGTACAAAAATCATTAACGGAAACTGCATGTCCAGGTGAGCCTGTGATTTTCTGTGAGGAGAAATAAAACGACATGAGAAGAGTAGCTAGATTTCACAAAGTAAGCTATGGGCAGTTTGTAAAGGACTGGGAAGATAGCTTTGGAACTACATCAGAAGAAGAAATAAGGATGATTTATGATCATATTATTTTGCCGAGACGTGCGACAGCGGGTTCAGCGGGATATGATTTTTTTAGCCCAATCGACTTTTCACTTTTGCCAGGGGAGACCATCAAGATACCAACAGGAATCCGAGTGGAGTTGGAAGAGGACTGGGTGTTACAGTGCTATCCTAGAAGTGGTCTCGGATTCAAGTTCAGGCTGCAACTCAATAATACCGTCGGTATTATTGATAGTGATTATTTCTATTCAGACAATGAGGGGCATATCTTTTCAAAGATTACGAATGATTCAAACGAAGGCCGTAACGTCGATATAGAAGCGGGAATTGGATTCATGCAGGGAATCTTTGTGGAGTATGGTATTACTGTGGATGATGATGTAACGGATATCAGAAACGGTGGATTTGGCAGTACCTCAAGAGCATAATTCAAAGAGTGCAGTAAAAATAGTACCATTTGAAATATAGCAAAAAAGATGATATTATTAAAAATAAAAATATGATTGCAATCAGAGAATAACATAGGAGAGAAAATATGAGCGACTTTAAGATTAGTATTTGTTCAACTGCGGATTTGCCAGAAAGTTATCTTCAAGAGAACCAGCTTGGTGTTGTTGGTTTATCATATATGTTTGAAGATGGTGAGGTGCATAAAAGAGGAAATGATCTGTCAGAGCCCGTATTCTACAGCAAGATGAGAGCAGGTCAGATACCGACGACATCACAGATCAACCCAGAGGAAGCAAAGATTGCTTTTGAGGAATATCTAAAGACAACGAAAGAAATATTACAGATTGCATTTTCATCTGGTCTCAGCGGAAGCTATAACAGCCTCAGAATAGCTGCAGAAGAACTGATGGAGGAGCGCGATGATATTAAAATTATTGTTGTAGATACTCTGGCAGCTTCGCTCGGTGAGGGATTGCTGGTACACAAGGCTGTACAGCTGAAGAAGCAGGGCAAGAGCATGGAAGAGGTCGCTGCATGGCTTGAGGAGCATAAGTTAAATCTGGTGCATATGTTTACAGTAGATGATTTGTTCCATCTATATCGTGGCGGACGTGTCAGCAAGGCGACTGCAATTCTGGGAACAATGGTCAATATCAAACCGATACTTCATGTGGATGATGAGGGACACTTGATTCCTTTGTCAAAGGTACGTGGAAGAAGGAAATCCTTAAATACACTTGTGGATTATATGGAAGAAAAGATGGGAAGCTACCGTGATCAGAATGATATTTTCTTTATTAGCCACGGAGATTCGCTGGAGGATGCTGAGTACGTGGCAGAAGAGGTAAAGAGAAGATTTGGCATTGAGAGTCATCTTATCAATTATGTTTCTCCAACGATTGGAGCGCATTCAGGTCCTGGTACAATTGCATTGTTCTTTTTGGGAGATCAGCGATGAATATATTATTTTAAGCAGGAAAACGGACACAAATAAAAGGGAATTTCAGGGGGAATGGTGAATGAACGAAAAGGTGAAAGTCAACAAAACGCTACTGATAGGAGAGGGTATCGTCTTATTGATCTTATTACTAGCGTATACGCTTGAGTTTTTCAAGGGGGAAAGAACGCTTGGATATTTTATTGTATTTATTTTGTTTGGAGGCATACCGTTTCTGATTGCACAGTTGATGTACCGGGCTGACAAGGAGAGCGCAGTTCTGAAATATGTGGTTACATACGGATATGCTGCTTTTTATCTGTTTGTACTTTTGACAGGAGATACTGTTCTTGTATTTACATATATCCTTCCGATCCTGTCTTTGCTGATGTTATGTAATGATGTGAAGCTGCTAATAGGTTTTGCGTCTGTCTCTGTAATCGGAAATATAATCAGCATTTTAGTTCATGTGGTTAATGGCATGACGAGTGCCGATGATATTGCGAATTATGAGATTCAGATTGCTGCAATATTATTATGTATGTTTCTGACCGTTGTGGCGACAAAGGTATCCTCTGAGATCAATCAATTTAAAATTGAGAAGATCAAGGAACGTGAAGAAAAACAGCAGAAGATGCTGAAAGCAATCCAGTCCGTTACCAACGACATTCATATACATACTCATGAAATTACCGGAAGTATGGAACAGATTACTGAGTCTGCTATTACAACGACATCTTCTATGCAGGAGGTTGCATCAAGCTCGGCTCAGACAGCTGAATCCATTCAAGAGCAGCTGACCAGAACAAGTCAGATTCAGGAACATATCGAATCCGCAGTTACACTTGCAACAGGAATCCTAGAGTTGTCACAGAAAACATCTGATTCTGTCAGTGCTGGTATTAACGGTATGGAAGAGCTGGATGCTGGAGCAGAAACCACCCGCGAGAACAGTATGATTGTTTCTGAAAAGGCAGGAAAATTGCAGGATCGTACCGCTCAGGCAATTGATATTATATCAATTATCCATGGAATCGCTAACCAAACAAATCTGCTTGCACTCAATGCATCCATTGAAGCTGCACGAGCAGGTGATGCAGGTCGTGGATTTGCGGTTGTTGCAGATGAAATCAATGGTTTGGCCAATCAGACAAAAGAAGCAACTGAGAATATCAGAACACTTATAGATGAGTTGAGGGCAGAGGTAACATCAGTAGCCGAAGCAATTGAGGAAATGACGCAGATCAGTCAGCGTCAGAATGATACGATTACCGAGGTTGGCAAGAACTTTAATGACATCAAGGAATCCGTAGAAACGGTATCTGAAAGAGCAAGGATTCAGGAAAATCAGATCACTGAAATCAATGATGCAAATGCCCGTATTGTAGAGAGTATCCATACAATATCGGCAATCAGTGAAGAAGTGACTGCTGGAAGCCAGCAGACACTCGATGAGACGGAAAAAAATCAAAGTGTTACTAAAGAGGTTCATCATGCAATTCTGGCATTAAAATCCTCAATGGATCAATTATCGAATATGCAGTAAGGAAACTATAAATATGAGTAATATAAGTAATATGAGAGGCCTGGATACACAGGTTAGAAAGTATCGAAGACGGATTTTTGAAGAAATAGCCAATCTGGCGTACACATCTAAAAATATTATCGATGATATCGAAGCTTTACCCTACAAAATCGTTCAGGCCGATGAACCGGAGTTATGGGAAAATATCTATCGCGAGAGGGCAGTTGCAAGAGAACACTGTCGTCTCGCTATGGGTATGTCATTACGTCCGGAAAATCAGCCTGTTCATGTATCCCAGGGAGTAGAGGAAAGCAATATTGCAGAGAAATACTATGAACCGCCTTTGATGCAAGTAATACCATCTGCATGCAATGCATGTCCGTTGAATGAGTATGCTGTGACATCTCACTGTATGGGCTGTATAGCGAGACCATGCAAAGAGGTCTGCCCGAAGGATGCAATCTACTTTGAGGGTGGCAAATCACATATTGATCAGGACAAATGCATCAAGTGCGGTAAATGCAAAGCTGTATGCCCATATGATGCGATCACACATCGGGTCAGACCCTGCATGGATGCATGTGGAGTGAATGCAATAGAAAGTGATGCATATGGCAGAGCGTCTATTAATCCAGATAAATGTGTTTCCTGTGGAATGTGCATGGTCAGTTGTCCGTTTGGAGCCATTGCTGACAAGTCACAAATCTTTCAGCTGATTCGTGCCATGCAGTCAGGGCAAGAGGTGGTAGCGGAGATTGCTCCGGCTTTTGTCGGTCAGTTTGGGAAAAATGTTTCACCGCAAATGTTAAAGGGTGCACTCAAGGAACTGGGATTTAGCGAGGTTTATGAGACGGCAATTGGAGCCGATGTTGGAGCCATGGCTGAGGCAAAGCATTATTCAGAAAAGGTGGCGACTGGAGAACTGCCGTTTCTGTTGACATCCTGTTGCCCATCCTGGGCCATGATGGCAAAAAAACTATTTCCTGAAACGATAGATTCTATATCAAGAGAGCTAACTCCGATGGTTGCGACTGCAAGATACATCAAGGAAAGACATCCCGATGCCCATGTTGTCTTTATTGGACCATGTGCAGCCAAGAAGCTCGAGGCTAGCAGAAAGACGGTCCGTTCAGATGTGGACTTTGTCATAACATTCGAAGAATTGGCTGGTATGTTTGATGCAAAAGGACTGCTTCAGGAGGACATCCTAGGGGAAGAGATAGAGGATGCTACAGGAGCAGGACGAGGCTATGGGGTTGCAGGAGGAGTTGCACAGGCAATCAAGGACGTAATCACAAGGTACTATCCAGACACAGAGGTTCACGTTGAACATGCCGAAGGCTTGTCCGACTGTAAAAAGATGCTGATGTTAGCCAAGACAGGCAGGAAAAATGGATGTTTGATTGAGGGTATGGCATGTCCAGGAGGGTGTGTTGCGGGAGCAGGCACCAATATACCAATTACAGAAGCTACAAAAAATGTCCTAACATTTAAAGAACAGGCGAAAGAAAAGATTCCGGAGGAAGATGTTTGATGAAAAAAATAAGAACGCGTTTTGCACCAAGTCCGACAGGAAGGATGCATGTAGGTAATTTACGAACAGCGTTGTATGCATATCTGATTACAAAACACGAAAATGGAGATTTTATTCTTAGAATTGAGGATACAGATCAGGAGAGGCTCGTAGAGGGAGCAGTAGAAATTATCTATAGGACACTACAGAAGACTGGACTGGTGCATGATGAGGGACCAGATCAGGACGGTGGCGTAGGCCCTTATATACAGAGCGAACGACAGGCTGATGGTATTTACATGACATACGCAAAACAGCTGATTGAGAAGGGAAAAGCATATTATTGCTTCTGCGATAAAGAAAGACTAGCAACCTTGACACAGGTGATTGATGGCAAGGAAATCAATGAATATGACAAACACTGTCTGAGTCTGTCCAAAGAGGAGATAGAAAAGAATCTGGCATCTGGAATGCCATTTGTTATCCGCCAGAATAATGATCCCGTAGGAACCACGACATTTCACGATGAGATATACGGAGATATAGAGGTTGACAATTCGGAACTGGATGATATGATACTGATCAAATCGGACGGCTATCCGACCTATAACTTTGCAAATGTTGTAGATGATCATCTGATGGGTATCACTCATGTTGTCAGAGGAAATGAATATTTGTCCTCATCTCCTAAATATAACCGCCTTTACGAGGCATTTGGATGGGAGGTACCAGTTTATGTACACTGCCCACTGATTACGGATGAGGAACATCATAAACTGTCAAAGCGCTCAGGTCATTCCTCTTATGAGGATTTGATTGATCAGGGCTTTTTGTCAGAAGCAGTTGTGAATTTCGTGGCGTTGCTTGGATGGAGTCCAGAGGATAATCAAGAAATCATGAGTCTTCAAGAACTGACCCAGAAATTTGATTATCACCATATGAGCAAATCACCGGCTGTTTTCGATTATACGAAGCTCAAATGGATGAACGGAGAGTATATGAAGGCAATGGATCCAGAGGTCTTTTATGAGAAGGCACTACCATATATGCAGGAAGTGATTCATAAGGATTTGGATTTTCATAAGGTTGCAAAGCTGGTGCAGACTAGAATTGAGATTTTTCCAGATATCAAGGAGCATATTGATTTTTTTGAGGAACTTCCGGTTTATGACAAGGCAATGTATACACATAAAAAGATGAAAACAGATGAGACAACCTCACTGGAGGTTCTGAGAGAAGTCCTTCCGTTGTTTGAGGCACAGGAGGACTATAGCAATGATGCACTGTATCAGACGCTTGCAGCTTATGTAGAGCATAAGGGCTGCAAGAACGGTTATGTTATGTGGCCAGTCAGAACAGCTGTATCTGGCAAACAGATGACACCTGGTGGAGCAACAGAACTGATGGAGATCCTTGGCAGGGAAGAGTCAATCAAGAGGATCAAGGCAGGTATTGCGCTTCTGGAACAGTCATGATTGATCATCAACAGGAGTCTATATGAGTGTTTTAAATGCAAATCAGGCACAGATGAGTGCCATTACCCATGTATCTGGTCCCATGCTTGTTATGGCGGGACCGGGTTCTGGCAAGACCTTTGTTATCACGGAGCGGATCAGGTATCTGGTTGAGGAAGCAGGTATTCCTCCACACGAGATTTTAGTGATTACTTTTTCAACAGCAGCGGCCCGGGAGATGCAGGAAAGATACCGGCAGGCAGCAAACGAATCTTTTAGTCCAGTTCATTTCGGAACATTTCATGCGGTTTTTTTTCACATCTTACAGCATACATATCAGTATCAATCCCATAATATTTTGAAAAACGAAGATAGAATCCGTATCCTGAAAGATATCATTGAGGAGAATCACTTTCAGATTGAAAATGAAATGGAATGGATACAGGATATGACAGCCTGTATTTCCAGAAAAAAAGCTGTAGTATGGAAAGATACTAGTTCAGATACAGAGGATCCAGTCAGACAAAAGATTTTTGAAGATTTTCAGAGAAAATGTATGGAGGAGCGACGGCTGGACTTTGACGACATGCTGATCCAATGCTATAAGCTTCTGAGCGAACATCGGGATATTCTCGAGGAATGGAGAAGACAATACCAGTACTTTATGATCGATGAATTTCAAGATATCAATGAACTGCAGTACAGCGTCATCAGAATGCTGGCAGGTGATGATGAGAATATTTTTGCAGTCGGAGATGATGACCAGTCTATTTATGGATTTAGGGGTGCTGGTCCGGAAATCATGCTGGGTTTCAAAAAGGATTATCCAATAGCGAAGCAGGTGATTCTGAATCAAAATTATCGTTCTACAGATAAGATTGTGACAGCATCTGAAAAACTGATTAGTCATAATAGAAACAGGTATGCAAAGAATATGACAGCTGTACATAGAGCGGCAGAAGAGGTTCAGATTCGTGACTTTAAAAATCAGTCTGATGAACTGGATGCATTGATTAAGGAAATACAAATTTTGTCGGAAAGTTATACATATGAGGATATGGCAGTTTTATACCGGACGGGTATGAACGGCGGTGAGATTGCCGAGCGTCTGATGATGGAATCAATACCATTTCACGCAAAGGAACGATTGACCGATTTGTATCAGCATGCAATTGCAAGAGATGTGAATGCGTATGCCAGACTGGCAACGGGAGAGCGAAGCCGTAAAGATTTTTACCAGATCATGAATAAACCCAAACGGTATGTTAGCAGAGCATCAGTCAAGGGTGAACAGGTCTGCTTTGGAGAGCTGTTGGAATACTATCGTGATAAAGCGTACATGACAGAAGCAATTCTGAAGCTGAAATATGATCTTCGATTTATGCAGAACATGGAACCCTACAGTATGCTGTCCTATCTCGCCAAAGGGGTTGGATATGACAGATATATAGCGGCATATGCGGAGGAAAGAAACATATCTGTTGATACCTTGACGGAAATCTATGAGGAATTAAAGGAGCGAGCAGGTCATTTCAAAACAATACCAGAGTGGCTGACGCATATAGAGGAATATGAAAATCAGCTAAAGAAACAGAAACAGGAGAAAGAGACGGGCATCACACTGTCAACCATTCATGCATCAAAAGGGTTGGAATATAAGGTCGTTTTTGTGATAGATATTTATGAAGGAAATATTCCGCATCATAAGGCAGTCACCAATGCAGAGACAGAAGAGGAACGCCGGATCTTCTATGTTGCCATGACAAGAGCAAAGCAGCTACTGTATTTGTTCTATCCTTTAAAACACCATGGAAAGAATACAAAATGCTCCCACTTTATTATGGAAATCAACGCACGCAAGAGACGCTTGTTTCACAGGGCATGACATTGACATATTTTTGCCGTTTCTATATAATAGAATCAGAATGTAATGAGGAGGAACTGACCTTGGAGGAGAAAGAAATTTCTGGAGCAGTCATAGCCAGACTACCCAGATATTTTAGATATTTAGGTGAATTGAAGGACAGCGGCACTGAGAGGATTTCATCAAAGGAATTAAGCGAGCGGATGAAGGTCACAGCCTCACAGATCAGGCAGGATCTCAATAATTTCGGAGGCTTTGGTCAACAAGGCTACGGATATAATGTCAAGTTTCTATATGAGGAGATTGGTAAAATACTTGGAATCGATCAGAAACACAACCTCATATTAATCGGTGCAGGAAATCTGGGTCAAGCACTTGCGAATTACGTTAATTTTGAAAAAAGAGGATTTATCATTAAGGGCATTTTTGATGCAAATGAAAAGCTGTACGGAAAGATCGTCAGGGATATTCCGATTTGTCCGATGAAAGAAATCAAGGCATGTATGGAAGAATATGATATTGATATTGCCATACTGACCATCCCGAAGACGGAGGCTGTGAAAGTAGCAGAGGTTCTTGTGTCCTATGGTATTAAAGCCATATGGAACTTTGCACATGTGGATCTGAATGTACCTGAGGATGTCATGGTAGAGAATGTACACTTGTCAGAGAGCCTGATGAAGCTTTCATATAATCTGAACAGGTATCAAGAGGAACACAAAGAGAATAGATAAGGCGGTGATGTACCGTGCCATTTTTAGAAGATAAATTTGCACAGGTAATCAATACAAAGAAAATACCGGTACTGACGCTGGACAATAAGTGGCATCAGCTGTTCACACAGACGGGCATTACCAAAGAAATCAAACAGTTAGAGAAACAACTGAATGAACTGCTCAAGAAGCAGGGCAAGATGACGACAGAACTCAAGGACCTGAAAAAGATCAAGAGCAATCTGATGACAGAGATCATGGATTCATCAGAGGCAATTGAAAAGGATGCCATCGACAAAAAAACGGAGAAAAAGCTGAATGATAATAAACGTCTGATTAGTGAAATCAATGATAAGATGGATCAGGATGAAGATAATCTATATGAAATCCCTAAGCAGATCGATGCTCTTAATCGCGAGCTGATGCTGAAAACAATGGAGGTCTGCTATAGCAAGTTGCATTCCAATACAGACAGTATAGAAGAAATTGCGCGATGGATTAAGAATATCCGGATAGAATTGAAAAAGAATATTATCCGTAAACAGGAACAGGAACAGAATAATCTGGAACTGTATTCTTATATGCATGATATTTTCGGTGCTGAGGTCATGGAAATGTTTGATATGAAATACAATCCGCTGAAAAAGAAAGAAGCGGAGGATGCAGTAAAAAAAGAAAATGAGGACTTGCAAAAGAGCAGGGAGCAGACCGAAAAGGAATCAAAATGAAAAGAATCGTAACAAGAGAAGAAATGAGACAGTCAGAGCAGTGCACCATACTGGAACACGGCGTTTCTTCTCTTGTTTTAATGGAGAGGGCGGCACTTTCTGTATTTGATGTCCTACAGCGAGAACAGCTTCTGTCAGGAAAGGCTCTGATCGTGTGTGGATCAGGCAATAATGGAGGAGATGGTCTGGCCATTGCCCGTATTCTGTTTGAATATGGATATGATGCAGATGTCGTCATGATGGGCGATTGTGGAAAATACACAAGTGAAGTGAAACAGCAGCTGAGCAGCCTGAAGAGTTATGGAATTCCGATATATGACGAAGTTCCAAAACAGTCATATACTGTTATCATAGATGCTATATTTGGAATCGGTCTGACACGTGATATCAGTGGTATTGTTTATGACAGGATTGCAGAACTAAACAGTATGACGGGAGTTAAGGTTGCAGTGGATCTGCCAAGTGGCATTGATACAGATACGGGCAAGGTCATGGGGATTGCTTTTCGTGCTGATCTAACAGTGACCTTTGCGTTCGCCAAGTTGGGGATGTACAGTTATGCCAGCGCTGGATATTGCGGCAAAATTTTTGTTAGTCATATTGGAATCCTTTCAGAGACATTGAAGGAACCTTATATTATGATGTATGACAGCAGCGATCGTATATTGCCAGAGAGAAGACAGCCATCACATAAGGGCACATACGGTAAGGTACTGCTGATTGCAGGAAGCAATGGGATGTGTGGAGCGGCAATTCTTGCTGCTGAGGCAGTACTGAGGGCAGGAGCAGGAATGGTCAAGGTCGTCACTGCAGAGGTAAATAGTGAAGCAATGACAAACAGACTGCCTGAGGCGATGCAGCTCTTATATAATGACGGATTCCTGAATAGACAAGAGGAAAAAAATAAACTGACTGATGCGATGGAATGGGCAGATGTGATCGGGATGGGTCCTGGTATGTCTGTTTCGGATACCGCAGAGAGCATAGTTCATTTTGTGCTAGAGAATGGCGTGAAGCCTCTGATTCTGGATGCGGATGCCTTGAATCTATTAGCACGTAGGCAGAGCATGCCAGTATGGAGGAACCGAGAAGTCATTATCACACCGCACATCAAGGAGATGGAAAGACTAAGCAGGAGACCGGCAGCCGAAATCACAGAAAATCCATATCAAGCAGCACGTGATTATGCGTCCGCATCGGGTGTGGTTTGTGTGCTCAAGGATACAAGAACAGTCATTGTCGAACCGAACGGAAACTGTATACTGAATACTGCTGGAAACAGCGGAATGGCCACCGCAGGATCAGGAGATGTCCTAACTGGGATTATATGTGCCATGAGGGCACAGGGACTTTCGGCATTTCATGCTGCATCAGCAGGTGTTACACTTCATGCAAGAGCAGGAGATCATGCTGCGGTAAAGAAAAGCGAATATGGTATGATTGCATCAGATATCATAACAGAACTCACAGAGACTGAATCGGAGATGAATGGGATATGAATGTAAAATATGAAAGAATATGTGCCAATGTTAATTTGGATGCAATCCTTGCAAATATGAACAGAATGCATGAGAAGCTGCCGGATACAACCCAGATGATCGCTGTGATTAAGACGGACGGATACGGACACGGAGCGGCTGCGATTGCGCATGAACTAGAGAACATAGATTATGTATTCGGATATGCGGTTGCAACAGCTGAGGAGGCAATGCTACTGCGGTGGGAAGAGATACGAAAACCCATAGTGATACTAGGCTACACATTTCCGGATACCTATGATGATCTTGTCAAATATGATATCCGTCCAACCGTGTTTAAAGAAGAAACGGCAAAGCAATTGTCAGAGTGTGCTATGAAGGCTGGTCATACAATCAAGATCCATATTAAAGTAGATACGGGAATGTCACGGATTGGTTTCAGTCCAGAGGCAGAATCAATAGAGGTCATTCGGAGAATACTCAACATGCCGATGCTGCAGGCTGAGGGAATATTCACTCATTTTGCAAAGGCAGATTATCATGATAAATCATTCGTGACGCATCAATTGAATGTATTTAGAGAGTTTGTGCAGGAACTGGAGGAGAAGACGGGGTATCATTTTCCAATCAGGGATTGTGCAAATAGTGCGGCAATTATGGAATTAAAGGAGTCCTGCGAAAACTGGGATCTGGTCAGGGCAGGCGTGTCCATGTATGGGCTCTGGCCATCTGAGGAAATGTCACGGGATGGCATTTTTCTGACACCAGCACTGGAATTAAAAAGTCATATTGTATTGATTAAAGAGATAGAAGCGGGAACACAGGTAAGCTACGGAGGTACATATACAGCTGCAGGAAAGGTACGCTTAGCGACGATTCCAGTCGGTTATGGAGACGGATATCCGAGACTGCTGTCTAACAACGGAGAAGTACTGATTCGTGGAAAGAGAGCCAGAATCTGCGGGCGTGTCTGCATGGATCAGTTCATGGTAGATGTCACAGATATTCCCGAGGCAGAGGAATACGATGAGGTGACACTGATCGGCAGAGATGGAGAGGAATGCATTACAGCGGAGGAACTGGGAGAGCGGTCTGGAAGATTCAATTATGAATTGATGTGTGATTTGAATAAAAGAATTCCAAGAGTTTACTATAAAAACCAGAAAATTGTCAGTGTTATGGATTACGTACAGGAGAACTGTCATACATTCACAGAACAGACGCCTAGAACAGGCATCTAGTGGAAAAGAGGTTGAAACAGAGGATAAATGATGTTACAATAGCACGTAGAAAAAGAGAGGTTGATACAGATGTCAGGACATTCGAAATTTGCAAATATTAAACACAAAAAAGAAAAGAACGATGCAGCAAAAGGAAAGATTTTCACCATAATAGGACGTGAGCTTGCAGTTGCAGTCAAGGAGGGGGGATCGGACCCGAATAATAACTCTAGGCTACGTGACTGTATCGCAAAGGCCAAAGCCAACAACATGCCGAACGATACAATTGAAAGAGGTATCAAAAAAGCTGCTGGAGATTCAGCGAGCGTTAATTATGAATATGTTACATATGAAGGCTATGGACCAAATGGAATTGCCATCATCGTAGATGCTTTGACGGATAATAAAAACCGTACGGCCGCAAATGTCAGAAACGCATTTACAAAGGGAAATGGAAATGTTGGAACACAAGGATGCGTGTCCTTTATGTTCGATAAAAAAGGACAGATCATCGTTGATCAAGAAGAATATGAGGCCGATCCAGATGAGCTTATGATGCAGGCACTGGATGCAGGAGCGGAAGACTTTTCAGATGCAGGGGACAGTTACGAGATTATTACTGATCCAGATTTATTTTCTGAGGTACGGGAGGCATTGGAGGCAGCTGGTATTCCCATGATGTCAGCAGAGGTCACGATGATTCCACAGACATGGGTAGAGCTGACTGATGAGGCTGCAGTGAAGTCCCTACAGAAAACACTGGATTTGCTAGATGAGGATGATGATGTACAGTATGTATATCATAACTGGGATGAGTAGTCACAGGTGAAAACAGAAAGGACAGACAATGGAACATATAGAGCTGGGTTTATGTGATTTATTATTTGCAACAGCAGGTGAACTGGATAAGTTCAGAAGAGATAGTTATAAGAGCTATTTTCTTTCACTTTATGAAGAGGAGTCTGAGTTTTTTCAAGATATTGAGAAAAAATATCATGAAAGTGAAGATCAGACACAGTTTATTGACAAGATTGCCACGGAGTTCGTAAACAAAGTTGGCCATAAGTATGATGAATTGCAGAAGAAGTCTGCAAAGGAACAATTCCTGCTTGATCACAATACGGCTATGGTGGTGTATGTACTTCCGTGTGTGTTGTATCTGAGTGGAGACAGTTCTGTTCCGTTGTCGGATGCTCTGGTAGAGAAGTGGAACGGCAGATTCACAAAGTACCATATTAATTCTGGTAAGTTTGAAGATATTAACGGAGGTTTTAAAACCAAGCTTTGCTATATCACGACAGCTGTATGCGACAGTCTCGGCAAGCAGGATGACTGCTATGAGCTTGAGATGCTCAGAACCTATAGAGATGACTATCTAGCAGGTCGGGCGGACGGTGAAGAGCTGATTGATCAATACTATGATATTGCTCCTACTATTGTAAATAGAATTAATAGACAGAGTAATGCATCTGAGATTTATGAAGGAATCTATAGAGAGTACTTGTGTCCGTGTATTAATAAGATAGAACAGCACGAAAACGAACAATGCAAAGAAATCTATGCCTCCATGATGAAAGATCTGCAAACAAAATACATGGGCTTTATATCTTAGATAAGGAAAAATGAATGTATATTAGGAAGAATCTATTTGTAAAGCTCACATCGGTATTATTTATGATCATCATGACTGGCATATTGTATGCGTCGGTCTATTATCATTTCTTGACACAGACTGATGGCATATTTGCACTTGGCATTTATGCAGGCGGTCTTTTTGTGCTGTTGTTGATCCTTATGCTTATTTTCAAACTTGCGGCTTTGAAAAAGCAGGAAACTCACAATATGTTTATCATTCTGGAGATTATTGCAGTTGTCCTATTGATGGCATATGGATTTTATCTGCGGACACTTCCAGAAATCATCTTCAATTCGAAGAATACTGGATATTTTGATATAGCTGCTTCACTGCAAAACGGAATGATGATACCCAATATGGATGTTGTGGTCAAAAGCATTCTTGCAGATCCTTCTTTATTTGGTTATGGAAAGGTGATGTCTTATGGATTCAGTCTTTTAGGAAGAAAGCCAGAGGTACTATATTACAGCAATCTGTTATTTCAGATGCTCAGCATCTTTTTTGTCTATCGGATTACGCGTCGGGTTGCTGGAAAACAGAGTGGTATCGCTGCTTTGATTTTATGCATTTATTTACCGTCACAGATTTATTCATCCTATACACTGAACAATGAGGCTTTATTTTCAAGCGTTTTTTTCTGTGCTCTATGGCTGTATTTATATCTAGCAGAGGAATATCAGCATCGTAAATTGGACATTCCAGAAGTGCTCTGTCAGGTGGTGCTGGGTGTCCTGTTTGCTTTCATGATCTTCATAGAACCGGTTTCGGCAATACTTGTTACCATTATGATCATCGTTCTGTTCTTTTGGCGAAAAAAAGGAATTCTGAGAGGATTCATCACGACGGCATCTACTGTATTGATATTTGCTTTATTATTGTTATGGATGAGTTCAGAATTGATGATAGGCTATTCACAAACAAGTCATGCATTTATCAAAGAATTCATACCTGATCTAAATGTGATGAAAAGCAGTGGAATCCTGCTTCGGATTGAGATGGTCATAAAACAGTTCGGATCCGTACTGGCAGAGCAGGGGAATGATATTACATTAAACTATGAATCACTTCTTTATAAGGATGGCTTTAGAATGTCAGCAGCATATGCGGGACTGCTGCAAGCATTCAATCAATTTGCTTATCTATGGACTGTTCTGCTTTCGTTTTTGTTTGGTCTGTATTTACTGATTGGAAGAAATATTAGAAATAAGGACAGAAATGCGGTACTAATCATGTGGCTCACGATTGGTTCTGTAGATATGATATTCCTACAAATGAACAGCATATCTAATATGGCTTACTATGTATGTCTGCTGGTGATCTTATCTGCGGTATCTTTAAAGTATATCTATCTTGCATTTGTGGATCCAGAGACGATAGAAGCAGACGAAGAGATTCCAGAGAAAATCAAGAAAATGAAGGTGCCCAAAGAGACAAAAGAAGAAGCAATAAAGGAAGAGAAAGTGAAGGCACCAAAAGAAGAGAAAGTGAAGGCACCAAAAGAAGAGAATGTAGAAATTGAGGCAGGTGAGATACAGATCATGTCTATAGATACACTGACAGCGACGGAAATCACACAGGAGCCGCTTCAATATATAGAAAACCCACTACCACTGCCCAAAAAACATGTTAAAAAGAGAAGAATTGATTTTTCTGTGGAACTGACAGAGGATCAGATGGACTACGAAGTAGAGATTCCAGATGATGCAGACTGGGACTATTAGTAACAGGTATATAAGCTATATTTACTGTAGGATAGAAGTTTGAATAGTTGTGTATGATGGAAGAGTTACGGAGGATGCATATATGGCTGCAATCAGCGTATTTGATGTGATCGGACCGAATATGATTGGACCATCCAGCTCCCATACTGCAGGAGCTGCAGCAATTGCTCTGCTGACGAGAAAACTGATGGATGGGCACATCACCAGTGCCAGATTTACTTTGTATGGTTCTTTTGCCGAAACCTATCGGGGACATGGAACAGACAAGGCTCTGCTGGGTGGTATAATGGGTTATTTAGCGGATGATGTTCGGATCCGCAGTTCTATGGAAAGTGCTGAAAAAGAAGGACTGGAATATGAATTTTTAATAAATTTGGAGGAAAAGACAAAACATCCAAACACAGTTGATATAGAACTGAAAAATGATGAAGGACGTACACTGTCGGTTCGAGGAGAATCAATCGGAGGTGGAAAAATACGTCTAGTCAGGATCAACTGTATTGAGGTAGATTTCACGGGAGAGTACAGTTCCTTGATCGTCAGCCATAAAGATCATCCAGGAGTCATTGCCTACATTACAAAATGTTTGGCCGACCATAATGTAAATATCGCATATATGAAGTTGTATCGTGAGGCAAAGGGTCAAAAAGCATATACAATTGTAGAGGTGGATGAGAATATCCAGCAAAATATCATAGACGAAATCGGGAAGAATCAGTACGTCAGACGTACTATGCTGGTTCAGGTATGATGGCTTAAACGGAGGACAGAGCATGGATTTTATAAGCGGAGAAGAGCTACTACATTTATGCAGAGCCCAAAAGTGCGATATCTCTGAAATCATGATCCGTCGGGAAGTGTCTGAGACAGGGGATACCAGAGCACATATTCTAAAACGGATGCAGGATGCATATTTGATCATGAAAAAGGCGGCTAAGGAACCTTTGGAACGGGAAGTCAGATCTATGGGAGGACTGATCGGTGGAGAAGCAATGAAGCTGCATCACTATCATGAGAATGGTTTGTCTTTATGCGGAACAGTGGTGTCACTTGCTATTACCTATGCGATGGCAGTACTGGAGGTGAATGCATCTATGGGATTGATTGTTGCGGCTCCGACTGCAGGAGCATCTGGTGTAGTACCGGGAGTATTGCTCGCATTACAAGAAATGAATCAACTAAGTGATGAGTGTGTGACCAACAGCTTATTCACAGCAGGTGCAGTCGGCTATTTATTTATGAGAAATGCATCCGTATCTGGCGCAGAAGCTGGATGTCAGGCTGAGGTAGGAGTCGCATCTGCAATGGCTGCATCCGCTGCGGTCAGCCTGATGAAGGGTACTCCAGAGCAGAGCCTGCAGGCAGCATCTATAGCGACTGCCAATTTACTGGGACTGGTGTGCGATCCGATAGCAGGACTTGTAGAAAGCCCATGTCAGAGCAGAAATGCGATGGGGGCAGGCAATGCACTGATCTGTGCCGAGCTCGCTTTAAGCGGAGTATCGCAGCTGATCCCATTTGATGAAATGGTCGAGACGATGTATCAGGTAGGGGGAAAAATCCCATCAGAACTGCGCGAAACTGCTAAGGGTGGCTGTGCAGCATGTGAGACAGGGATCAAAATCAGAAGTGATTTGATTAGCCATAGATAAATAAAAGGAAAAATCAATATGACATTACAACAACTGAAATATGTGATTGCTGTTGCGGATCACCATTCCATGAGCAAGGCAGCACAAGCGCTTTATATCTCGCAGCCCAGTCTGTCGAATGCAATCAAAGAACTGGAGCAAGAAGCAGGCATACATATTTTTATCAGAAATAATAAAGGAATCTCGGTCACAGAAGAGGGATGGGAATTCCTCGGATATGCACGTCAGGTCATAGAGCAGGCGGGGCTTTTGGAGCGCAGATATACGGGAGGGGATTTGCCCAAAAAGAAATTCAGTGTATCTACGCAGCATTATTACTTTGCTGTCAATGCCTTTACGGATCTAGTGAAGCATTACGGAATGGATGAATATGAGTTTTCCATACGTGAAACGATGACACATAAAATCATAGACGATGTTAGAAGCATGCGCAGCGAGATTGGTGTGCTGTATATTAATTCTTTTAATGAAAGAATCCTGTCCAGACAGCTCAGCGAGAGTTGTCTGACTTTTCATGAATTATTTTGTACGAAACCGCATGTGTCGGTTTACAAAAAGAGTCCGCTGGCACAGAGACCAGATCTTTCACTGCAGGAGCTTGCAGACTATCCAAACTTGGTTTTTGAACAGGAGGATTATAAATCCTTTTATTATGCAGAGGAACTGATTAGTCTTCCAGAACACAGACAGACAATCCATGTGACAGATCGGTCAACCATGGTCAAGCTGATTATGAGCTTGAATGGTTTTACAGTCAGTACAGGGATCTTTGATGAGGGGATGAGTGAGGAAGACATTGTAGCAGTGCCTCTCAAGGTAGATGAGTCAATCAGAATTGGCACCATCACAAACCAAAGCATGGTATTGAGTACCGTTGGACAGGCTTATATGGATAATTTAAAAAAATACATTCAATCATCCGCCATAGTTTAAAACTATGACAAACGATATTTTTTCAGTATTTTGCGAATGGTACTGTTTATGCTATTCTGTTAAAAGAAACAGTCATATCAATCATGTGAAGGAGATACCCCTATGAGTGAATTTTTAAACAAAACAAGTGTAGAAACAAAATGTGTACAGGCAGGCTATACTCCCAAAAATGGAGAACCAAGAGAACTGCCGATCTATCAGAGTACAACTTTCAAATATGATTCCAGTGATGACATGGGAGCATTATTTGATTTGGAGGCAAACGGATATTTTTACACTAGGCTACAGAATCCTACAAATGATGCAGTGGCATCCAAAATCTGTGCACTGGAAGGTGGCGTTGCAGCGATGCTGACATCTTCTGGTCAGGCAGCAAACTTCTACGCTGTTTTTAATATTTGCGAGACGGGTGATCATTTTATTGCCTCCTCATCTATTTACGGAGGTACCTATAATCTGTTCGGTGTGACAATGAAAAAAATGGGTATTGAGTGTACTTTTGTAGACCAGACACTTCCAGCTGAGGAGCTGGAGAAGTATTTCAAGCCCAATACTAAGGCAGTATTTGGCGAAACCATTACAAATCCGACTGTGACTGTATTTGACTTTGAGAAGTTTGCTAAGCTTGCTCATGCACACGGAGTTCCGCTGATTGTAGACAATACCTTTGCAACTCCTGTGAACTGTAGACCCTTTGAATGGGGAGCAGATATTGTGACACATTCTACAACAAAATATATGGACGGACATGCTGTAGGTGTCGGCGGTGCCATAGTGGACAGCGGAAACTTTGATTGGAGTGCATATGGTGAGAAGTACCATGGGCTGACTACACCAGATGAATCCTATCATGGACTGACCTATACTAAAAAATTCGGTAAGGGTGCATATATTACGAAGGCAACCGTGCAGCTTATGAGAGACTTTGGCTCAATTCAATCTCCTCAGAATGCATTTTATTTAAATGTCGGTCTGGAATCGCTGGCAATCAGAATGAGACAGCACTGTGAGAATGCACAGAAAGTGGCAGAGTACCTATCACAGCATGAGAAGGTAGCTTGGGTTCATTACAGCGGACTGGAACAGGATCCGTATCATGAACTGGCAAAGAAGTATCTGCCGAAGGGTTCCTGTGGTGTACTGTCCTTTGGCGTCAAGGGTGGAAGAAATCAGGTGATACGATTTATGGATCATCTAAAACTGGCAGCGATTGTGACACATGTAGCAGATGCCAAGACATGTCTGCTTCACCCAGCGAGCCATACACATCGTCAGTTGACGGATGAGCAGTTGATGGAAGCTGGCATTTCTCCAGATTTGATCCGTTTTTCTGTCGGTTTGGAAGCAGCAGAGGATATTATTGAAGACTTGAGGCAGGCGTTAGAACAAATATGAGAATCAAAAGAGGATTTATGGATGGTATTCCCATAGGTCTGGGTTATTTATCAGTTTCATTTGCATTTGGCATTATGGCTGTTAATAACGGATTAACCTGGTGGGAAGCCACTTTGATTTCTATGACGAATTTAACATCAGCCGGACAATTTGCCGGTGTCGGTATTATGGTGAGTGGTGGCAGCCTGATTGAAATGGCGGTCACCGAACTCATCATTAATTTACGTTATGCATTAATGTCTATATCCTTATCACAAAAGGTGGATTCTCAATTCACGAGTTTGTACAGGTGTCTGTTGGCGACTGGAAACACAGATGAGATTTTTGCTGTATCCATGTCATATGAAAAGGAAGTCAGCAGATCTTATTTTCTGGGGATCATGATTGCTCCGTATATCGGGTGGTCTCTCGGAACTTTGTTAGGTGCATTATTCGGAGAGGTTGTACCAGAATTTGTCGGAAATGCATTTGGAATTGCCATCTATGGAATGTTCATAGCCATCATCGCACCAAAGGCAAAAAGAGAAAAGAGTGTTTTGGCTGTCAGTATGGTTGCTATCTTATTGAGTTGTCTTTTTTACTACATTCCTACATTGAGGAATATATCAAGCGGTTTTTCGATTATTGTCTGTGCAGTCTGTGCGGCATTATTTGGAGCATTTGTATTTCCAATTAGAGATGCAGAAACTGAATTTGAACAAAAGGAGTGTGGGACGGTATGAATACATCACTATTTCAGGAGAACTCATACTGGACTTATTTACTCGTAATGGTGGGAGTGACATATCTGATCCGTGCGGTTCCGTTTGTACTGGTCAAGAAGAAAGTGACAAATGTATATGTGAGATCTTTTCTGGCATACATTCCTTATTCAGTGCTGACGGCTATGACATTTCCTGCAATCATATATTCTACTAATTATCTGCTGTCAGCTGTGATTGGACTGATTGTAGCCTGTACAATGGCCTTTTTCGACAAAGGACTTGTAAAAGTAGCTCTTGCAGCAACAATTACAGTCATTATTGTGGAATTAATCATGAAAATGAGCATATGAATTCTATAAAAAAACAGTGAAATGTGCACATTTATGCATATTTCACTGTTTTTGCAAAAGCTGAAAATGAGACTTGAACTCACGACCCCTTCATTACGAGTGAAGTGCTCTACCAACTGAGCTATTTCAGCACCTATTGGAGTCCTATGTGGACTACCTTTGATATTATATTAGATTTGCATTGGTTTTGCAACCTATAAATTTGAGAAAATGGAATATATTTACGAATTAGAAGAAAATGGTTCATTATTCTGAATTCCGATCACGAGAATTGCAATTACGCTAAAAGTCTGTTAAAATAGTCAAGATATTATCCAATTCAAAGACAGAAAAGAAAAATGTCAGAAAGATGCAGCGGGGGCACCTATATGGACAATATGAGCATCAATGAACAAATCAGTTTTGAACATGAGAAACGGTTGAAGGATTTAATACCAAAAAGACTGATAGCAACATGCATTATGAATTTAACAAAGAATGAAGTAGAAGAGATCATTGCACCAGATATGCCAAAAGAACTTCTTGCGAAGATAGTGACCTTTGAAGATATGTCAAAGTTTACTTTGAGTGCTATTTTATCGGATGATGAACGTGCCAGATATCGTGAACTGGCGAACAGGGAGTATTGGCTGAACGCATATCAGGAGGGGAAAACATATTTTTCTTTTGATTTTCGTATGAAAAATAAAGATGGAAAGATCCAGTGGGTGTCTGACACACGCAATATCATTCGCAATCCCAGAACAGGAGATATTTATCTTTTTGGCTATATCAGTGATGCAGATGAACGAAAAAAGAGAGAACTTGCATACCCAGAGCGGATTGAGTATGACAGGTTCACCAGACTGTATCGTGATACGACTGCAATCAGAATGATTAATATGCTATTGAAGGAACCAGTTGTAAGGGGAAAGCTTTGCGTTTTTTTAAATTGTATTATGATAGATTATGAAAAAATCAAGGTGCAGTACGGAACAGTTAGATCGCATAAAATTCTGGCTGAGCTTGGACGCATTGTCAAACTGTATTTGGGGAACAGGTGTATACTGACTTATCGTGGAGAAGGGGTGCTTTCAGTATTTGTCACTGAGGCAGTGGATGAGACGGAGATCAAAGAGGGAATCGACAGACTGATAGATATCCTGAGTCTTCGCCATGTATTTGAATATGAGGATATGCAGCTGAAATATCGGGTCAATCTTGTCTATTGTGATAGAGACGATGATACGTTTGACAAGTTAGATGAAAAGGCCAAATATGTGGAACGTACATGTGATCCGATGAACAGGAAAGTATGTGAAATCTACAAAAGTAAATCTGTAGAGTATCTTGGAAACTACCATAATAATATGGATTTTATAAAGGAACTGGATTCCTGCGATGAGACGACGGCAATGGCCATATTAAAAGCAACGGCTGCGTTGGTTTCGGCAGAAACACTAAAGGAAGCAATTGACTGTGTCTTGAAGATGCTTTGCGATTTTTATAAAGCTGACCGTTCCCAAGTGTATGAGATGGGGAACGATCTGCATTCCTATAATGGAATCTATGATTATTGCTGCGAAGGTGTAAAGTCCTTGACACAAGAAGTATGCAACACAAGGATAGAAAGCGCCCCGTCTTTTCTACGTGCTTTTGAAACGAAACAGACGCTGGTACTAAATAATATTGCGGATGCAGAAATGGAAAGTGATACAGAGAGAGAATTTCTGAATTGCCATGGTATCAGTTCACTCTATATGGCTACGTTCCACGTTAAGGGCAAGATGACGGGATTTGTTGGAATAGACAATGTGGCAGCCCATCTTAGCGAAGTGATTTTTTTGAATGCAATGGCATATTTTATTCCAAATGAGATTGTTAA